>NZ_DASSTI010000031.1:0-8863 GCF_035708005.1 Segeticoccus sp.
AGCGAGGACTTCAAGGAGGGCGTGGCCAGCTTCGTCGCCAAGCGGCCGCCGGAATGGAGCAACCGATGAGCAACGCGGGCACACCGCCCTTCACCGGCGTCGGAGTGGCGCTGGTGACCCTCTTCCACGACGACGGCAGCCTCGACGTCGACGCGACGGCCGAGCACGCCACCCGACTGGTGGGGTGCGGGGTCCGCGCCGTGCTCGTGGGCGGCACCACCGGTGAGGCGGCGACCCTCGAGCCCGACGAGCGCGCCAGCCTCGTCGCGGCGGTCCGTGGCGCGGTCCCGGCCGACGTGCCGGTGATCGCCGGGACGGGGGCCGCCAGCGGCCGGCAGGCAGCCGCCCTGACGCAGGCGGCCGTGGACGCCGGTGCCGACGCCGTCCTCGCGCTCTCGCCGCCCCTGGTGGCCGACCCGCGTGCCTACTACGACACCGTCGCGAAGGCGGTCGGGCCGGTGCCGCTGCTCGCCTA
This sequence comes from Segeticoccus sp., assembly GCF_035708005.1. Taxonomy (NCBI): domain Bacteria; kingdom Bacillati; phylum Actinomycetota; class Actinomycetes; order Micrococcales; family Intrasporangiaceae; genus Segeticoccus; species Segeticoccus sp. Next base: position 476 of record NZ_DASSTI010000031.1, read on the forward strand.
CCACCTGCCGGGGATGTCCGCGCCGGGCGTGCCGGTCGAGATGCTCGACGAGCTCCCGGTGGCCGGCCTCAAGGACTCCAGCGGGGACCCGGTGCGGCTGCTCCGCGAGGCGGTCGGCTACCCCGGGGTGGTCTACGTCGGGTCTCCGATCCTGCTCACCATGGCAGGGTCGGTCGGTGTCGACGGTGCGCTGCTCGCCGTCGCCAACGCCGCCCCCGAGCTGTGCGTGGCTGCCTTCGGCGGTGACGGGGAGGCGCAGCGCCGGCTCCTCGGCTACCACCTGAAGCACAAGAGCTCCTACCCCGACGGCATCAAGGGGCTCACCGCCGAGCGGTTCGGCACCTCCGTCGCGTCCCGGGCGGGCGCATGAGCGCCACTGCCGCCGACGCCCTGGTACTCGCCCTCGAGCAGTCCGAGCCGGAGGTGGCGCCGGCAGCCTGGGTAGCGCCCGGCGCGACGCTGGTCGGGAACGTGCGGCTCGCCGAGGATGCCAGCGTCTGGTACGGCGCGGTGCTTCGCGGCGACGGGGACCTGATCGAGGTGGGTCGCGGCAGCAACGTCCAAGACGGCAGCGTGCTGCACGCCGATCCCGGCCTCCCGGCCGTGCTGGGCAGCGGCGTCACCGTCGGCCACCGAGCCGTGGTGCACGGTTCGCGGATCGGCGACAACGTGCTGGTCGGCATGGGAGCGATCGTGCTGAACGGCTGTCGGGTCGGCGACGACTGCCTGATCGCCGCCGGCGCCGTCCTCCTCGAGGGCACCGAGATCCCCTCCGGCTCGCTGGTGGTCGGCGCCCCCGGCCGGGTTCGGCGGCAGCTCACCGACGAGGAGATCGGCACCATCACCGTGAACGCCGAGCACTACGTGGCGCTGGCCAGGCGGCACGCGTCGGCCGTCTCCGCATGAGCGCTGCGCTGGTGCGCGAGCTTCGGGCCGTGCTGCCTCCGGACCGGGTCGTGGACGACCCGGACGTGCTGGACACCTACCGCACCGACATGACCCGGATGCCGTCCGGGACCCCGGCCGTACTGGTACGGCCGCGCAGCACCGACGAGGTGGTCGCCTGCATGAAGGTGGCGCACACGTCGAAAGTGCCGGTCGTGGCCCGGGGGGCGGGCAGCGGACTCGCCGGCGCCGCGAACGCGGTGGACGGCTGCATCGTCCTCTCGCTGGCCGCGATGGACTCGATCCTGGAGATCGACCCGGCCAACCGGCTGGCCGTCGTGCAGCCCGGAGTGGTCACCCAGACGCTCCGCAATGCGGTCGCCGGCCACGGGCTGTTCTACCCGCCCGACCCGGGCAGCGTGGAGCTGTGCACCATCGGCGGGAACGTGTCCACCAACGCCGGCGGGATGTGCTGCGTGAAGTACGGCGTCACCGGCGACTTCGTGCTCGGCCTCGAGGTGGTGCTCGCCAACGGGGAGGTGCTGCGCACCGGACGCCGTACCGTCAAGGGCGTCGTCGGCTACGACCTCAGCCGGCTGTTCGTCGGCTCGGAGGGCACCCTCGGCGTGGTCACCGAGATCACGCTCGCCCTGCGGCCGGCGCCCCCGGCGAACGCCACCGTGGTGGCCACCTTCCCCCGCCTCGAGGACGCTGGGCGGGCGATCTCCGCGGTGGTCGCGGCCGGCATGGTGCCCTCGCTGCTGGAGGTGCTGGACCGGGCCAGCCTCGAGGCCCTCGACCAGGCGACGAACATGGGCCTGAGCGGTTCCGCCGCCATGCTGCTGGCCCAGAGCGACTCCCCGGACGCGGCCGGCGAGGTGTCCGCGATGGCGCGGATCTTCAAGGAGCACGGCGCGGACGACATCGCCGAGACCGACGACCCGGAGGAGGGCAACCAGCTGCTGGCGGCCCGCCGGCTCGCCTACTTCGCGCTGGAACGGCTGGGCGACATGATCATCGACGACGTGGCGGTGCCGCGGTCACGGCTCGCCGAGCTGATCCGTCGCATCGAGACGGTCGCCGCGGACACTGGCCTGACGATCGCGACCGTCGGCCACGCCGGGGATGGCAACCTGCACCCGAACATCATCTACGACGCCAGCGACCCGGACTCGACGCGCTCGGCCTGGCAGGCGTTCGACGCGATCCTGGAGGCCGCCCTCGAGCTCGGCGGGACGGTCACCGGCGAGCACGGCGTCGGGCTGCTCAAGCGGAGCTGGTCCGGGCGCGAGCTCGGCGACGTCTCGACCCGGGTGCACACCGCGGTCAAGGACGCCCTCGACCCGCACCACCTGCTGAACCCGGGCAAGCTGCTGCCCTGAGTCCTCCGGGTGGTCTCGAGCCCTTCGAGACGCTCGCTTCGCTCGCTCCTCAGGGACCAGGCGCTCGCTCCTCGACCACCGAGGGGTCAGGCGACGGCCCAGGTGTCCCCGGCCGACAGCAGGCCGGCCAGCGCCTCGGTGGGGTCTTCGGTGCCCTGCCGGGCGGTCTCCACCTGCTCGCGGGCCAGGTCGTCGTACGTCGGGTGCGACACCGACCGGAAGATCCCGATCGGCGCGCGGTGCAGCACGCCCGCATCCGTGAGCCGGGACAGCGCGAACGCGGTAGCCGGGTCCTCGTCGTGCGCGTCGTGCACCACCAGGTCGTCCTCGGACACCTCGGTCAGGTCGACGACCTCGAGCCGCCCGGTGGCCCGGTCGCGGACCACGCCCTTGGTCGGGTTGCCGGCGCCGTCGTTGCCGAACCGGACGCGCTCGCCGTGCACCAGCGGGATGACCGCCTCGTCGCGGGTGTCCGGGGTCTTGAACGCGTCGAACGCGCCGTCGTTGAAGATCGGGCAGTTCTGGTAGATCTCCACCAGCGCCGTACCCCGGTGCGCAGCGGCCGCGGACATCACCGAGGTGAGGTGCTTGCGGTCGGAGTCGATGGTGCGGGCGACGAAGGTGCCCTCGGCGCCCAGCGCCAGGGACACCGGGTTGAACGGGTTGTCCAGCGACCCCATCGGGGTGGACTTGGTGACCTTGCCCGGCTCGCTGGTGGGGGAGTACTGGCCCTTGGTCAGCCCGTAGATCCGGTTGTTGAACAGCAGGATCTTCAGGTTCACGTTGCGCCGCAGCGCGTGGATCAGGTGGTTGCCGCCGATCGACAGCGAGTCCCCGTCCCCGGTGATCACCCACACCGACAGGTCCTTGCGCGAGGTCGCCAGGCCGGTGGCGATCGCCGGGGCCCGCCCGTGGATCGAGTGCATCCCGTAGGTGTCGAGGTAGTAAGGGAACCGCGCGGCGCAGCCGATGCCGGAGATCATCACCACGTTCTCGCGGGCGATGTTCAGGCTCGGCAGGAAGCCCTGGAACGCCGCCAGGATGGCGTAGTCGCCGCAGCCGGGGCACCAGCGGACCTCCTGGTCCGAGGCGAAGTCCTTGCGGGACAGCGGCTCCTCGGTCACCGGCACGTCCCGCAGGCCCGGGTTCGGCAGGTCGACCTGGCTCATCGGACTTCCTCCGTCTCGTGGTTTCCGCCGGGCACCGGCTCGTCGCCGGTCTGCGTCTCGACCAGGTCGGTGATCGCCTCGGCGAGCTCGGCGGCCCGCAGGGGTAGGCCGCGGACCCGGTTGTACCCGACCACGTCGACGAGGTACTTCGCACGCAGCAGCATGGACAGCTGCCCGAGGTTCATCTCGGGGACCAGCACCGCGTCGTACCTCTTCAGCACCTCACCGAGGTCCTTGGGGAACGGGTTGAGGTGCCGCAGGTGGGCCTGCGCGACCCTCAGGCCCGTGTTGCGCACGTGCCGGACGGCGGCGCCGATCGGGCCGTACGTCGACCCCCAGCCCAGCACCAGCACGCGGGCGCCCTGCCCGTCGGGGCCGACTGGGTCGTCGACCTCGGTGGGCGGGACGCTCTCGGCGACCCGCTCCACCTTGGCAGCGCGGGTGTGGACCATGAAGTCGTGGTTGGCCGGGTCGTAGGAGATGTTCCCGGTGCCGTCGTTCTTCTCCAGGCCGCCGATGCGGTGCTCGAGGCCCTTGGTGCCGGGCACCGCCCACGGGCGGGCCAGCGTCTCGTCGTCACGCAAGTAGGGCCAGAACGCGCTCTCGCCGTCCTCGCCGGTGTGGTTGGGCCCGGTGGCGAAGCCGGGCTCGATGCGCGGCAGCTGCTCCACGTCCGGGATCTGCCAGGGCTCCGAACCATTGGCGAGGTAGCCGTCCGAGAGCAGCATCACCGGGGTGCGGTAGGTGACCGCGATCCGCGCCGCCTCCAGCGCCGCGTCGAAGCAGTCGGCGGGGGAGCGTGGCGCCACGATCGGCACCGGCGCCTCGCCGTTGCGCCCGAACATCGCCTGCAGCAGGTCGGCCTGCTCGGTCTTGGTGGGCAGGCCCGTCGACGGGCCGCCGCGCTGGATGTCCACGACCACGAGCGGCAGCTCGAGCATCACGCCGAGCCCGATGGTCTCCGACTTCAGCGCGACCCCCGGGCCGGAGGTGGTGGTCACCCCCAGCGACCCGCCGAAGGCCGCGCCGAGTGCCGCGCCGATGCCGGCGATCTCGTCCTCGGCCTGAAACGTGGTCACCCCGAACCGCTTGTGCCGCGAAAGCTCGTGCAGCACGTCGGAAGCCGGAGTGATCGGGTAGGAACCGAGGAACAGCGGCAGCCCGGACTGGACCGAGGAGGCTACCAGGCCGTAGGCGAGCGCCAGGTTGCCGGTGATGTTCCGGTAGCGCCCAGTCGGCATGGGGGCGGGCTTGACTTCGTACTGCACCACGAACGCCTCGGTGGTCTCACCGAAGTTCCAGCCCGCCTTGAACGCGGTCACGTTCGCGTCGCGGATGTCGGGCACCTTGGCGAACCGGCGCTCCAGGAACGCGATGGTCGGATCGACGGGCCGGCCGTACATCCACGACAGCAGGCCGAGAGCAAACATGTTCTTGGCACGGCCGGCGTCCTTGCGGGACAGTCCGAACTCCTTCACCGCCTCCACCGTCATGCTGGTCAGGTCCACGCTGTGCACCGCGAACTCGTCGAGCTCGTCGGTCTCGAGCGGGTTGTGGTCGTAACCGGCCTTGGAGAGGTTGCGTCCGGTGAAGTCGTGGCTGTCGACGATGATCGTCGCGCCCTTCTTCAGGTCCTGCAGATTGGCCTTCAGCGCGGCCGGGTTCATCGCCACGAGCACGTCGGGGCTGTCGCCGGGGGTGAGGATGTCGTGGTCGGCGAAGTGCACCTGGAACGACGAGACGCCGGGCAGCGTCCCGGCTGGTGCCCGGATCTCCGCGGGAAAGTTCGGCAGTGTGGACAGGTCGTTCCCGAACGTCGCCGACTGCTGCGTGAACCGGTCGCCGGTCAGCTGCATGCCGTCGCCCGAGTCGCCGGCGAAGCGGATGATCACGCGGTCGAGCTGCTTGACCTGCTTGGTCACGCTGTCGCCCTCTTTTCCCAAGTACTGTCAGACGGGTGCGGTCCGAGTCGGGGGCACGCCGGTCAGACCCCGATTCCCTCTCGACATTACCCCTCCTCGCTCATGCTACGTCCGGGCTCAACGTGGTCCATGACACGTCCGGATCACGGTTTTCTCCTAGACTCGGGCGCGTGGCGGACTATTACTCGGCCTACCTGCCGCTGCTGGTGATCCTGGTCGCAGGGGCGCTGCTCGTGACCGCCATGTTCGCGGGCAACCGGCTGTTGCGGCCCTCCCACCCGACCGCCGACAAGCGCCTGCCCTACGAGTGTGGCGTGGACCCGGTCGGCGAGGGCTGGGCGCAGACCCATGTGCGCTACTACGTCTACGCGTTCCTCTACGTGATCTTCGCCGTGGACGCGGTCTTCCTGTTCCCGTGGGCCACGGTGTTCGGGGGTCTCGGCTGGGCCACGGTCGGGGAGATGGGGGTGTTCGTCGGGTTCGTCGCGGTTGGCCTGCTCTACGCGTGGCGCAAGGGGGTGCTGACGTGGACGTGAGGGGTTTCGAGACGTCCTCGCAGGCTCGGCCTCCTCGACCACCGGTCGAGCTGGGGATGCCGGGGACGGGTCCGGAGCTCGGCGGGCTGCAACGGCTGGCGCCGAAGCCGGCGCGCTACCTGCTCAACTGGGGCCGGAAGTACTCCCTGTGGGTGTTCAACTTCGGGCTGGCCTGCTGCGCGATCGAGTTCATCGCCACCTCGATGGCCAGGCACGACTTCATCCGGCTTGGAGTGATCCCGTTCGCGCCCGGCCCACGGCAGGCCGACCTGATGGTGGTCTCGGGCACCGTCACCGACAAGATGGCGCCCGCAATCAAGCGGCTCTACGCCCAGATGCCCGAGCCGAAGTACGTGATCTCGTTCGGCTCGTGCTCCAACTCCGGCGGCCCCTACTGGGACTCCTACTGCGTCACCAAGGGCGTGGACCAGATCATCCCCGTCGACGTCTACGTGCCTGGCTGCCCGCCGCGGCCGGAGGCACTGCTGCAGGGCATCTTGAAGCTGCAGGAGAAGATCGACGCCGAGTCGCTGGCGGAGCGGTACGACGGGCACCGCAGCGCCGCCTCGGTGACCAGGCCGCTGCTCGGACCGGAGCCGTCCCCATGAAGGAGCTGTGGCCGGGCCGGGTCCGCGCGGCGTTCTCCGACGAGCTCGGCGGGCAGGCGTACGTCGAGGAGGGCTTCGGCCCGGTGACCGTGGACGTGCCGGCGGAGTCCTGGCACGACGCGGTGCTGCTGGCCCGGGACGGACTCGGCTGCACCTTCTTCGACTGGCTGTCCGCGGTCGACGAGCTCGACGACGGCTTCCGGCTGGTGTGCCACCTCGCCCACCACCGGCCGGGTGGCACGGAGCACCTGCTGCTGCGCACGCTGCTGCCGCGGGACGCGGCCACCGCCCCGAGCGTCGCCGATGTCTTCCGCGGTGCGCGCTGGCACGAGCGCGAGACCCACGAGATGTTCGGCGTCGTGTTCACTCAAGACGGCCGACGGCTCGAGCTCGCCCCGCTGCTGCTCCCCGAGCAGTTCGAGGGACATCCGCTGCGCAAGGAGTTCGTGCTCGCCTCCCGCGTGGTCAAGCCATGGCCCGGGGCGAAGGAGCCCGGGGAGTCCGGGGAGGGCGCCCCGTCGCGGCGCCGTACCCGCCCTCCCGGCGTGCCCGAGCCCGAGCAGTGGGGGCCGCACCCGCCTGGGGGCGGCGATGGCTGAGCTCGCGGACGCGGTGCTGCGCGTCGTGCTCGTCATCGCGGCATTCCTGCTGCTGCCGCTGCTGGTCGGGCAGACCGAGCACAAGGTGATGGCGCACATGCAGAGCCGGGTCGGCCCGATGTACGCCGGCGCCTTCCACGGCTGGGCGCAGCTGGTCGCCGACGGCGTGAAGTTCGTGCAGAAGGAGGACGTGCTGCCCGCCGACGCCGACCGGTCGGTCTTCCGGCTGGCACCCGCGGTGGCGCTGCTTCCGTACCTCGTGGCGCTGCTCGCGATCCCGCTCGGGCCGGGTGTGGTGGGCCAGGACTTCGACATCGGGCTGTTCTTCGTGCTGGCGGTGATGGGCGTCGGCGTGATCGGCACGCTGATGGGCGGCTGGTCGAGCGCGAACAAGTTCAGTCTGCTCGGCGGCATCCGGGTCGCCGCCCAGCTGATGGCCTACGAGCTGCCGTTCGTGCTGGCCGCGGCCTCCGTCGCGATGGCGGCGGGAACCCTCTCGCTGAGCGGCATCGTGGAGGCCTGGAGCCCGTGGTGGCTGCTGTGGCAGCTGCCCGGGGCGGTGGTGTTCTTCGTCGCCGGGCTCGCCGAGCTGCAACGGCCGCCGTTCGACATGCCGGTCGCGGACGCGGAGATCGTGTTCGGCCCGTTCACGGAGTACGGCGGGCTGCGGTTCGCGCTGTTCATCCTGGCGGAGTACGCCGGCATCGTGGTGCTGTCCGCGCTCACCGCGGTGCTGTTCCTCGGAGGCTGGCACGGCCCGTTCCCGGACACGCTGGGCTGGCTGTGGACCCTGCTCAAGACCGGCGTGGTCGCGTTCGTGGTGATCTGGGTGCGGGTCGCCTACCCGCGGCTGCGCGAGGACCAGTTGCAGCGGCTGGCCTGGCAGGGCCTCGTTCCCGTCGCGCTGCTGCAGCTGGTGGTCACCGCGGCCGGGGTGGTGATCGTGGGATGAGCCTTCCCGGATCCGGCCTGCTGCGCGGGCTGGCGGTCACCTGGCGCAACCTGACCCGCCGCGCGGTCACCGCGCAGTACCCGGACGCGCTGCCCGAGCTACCGCCGCGTTCGCGCGGGGTGATCGCGCTGATCGAGGAGAAGTGCACGTCGTGCATGCTGTGCGCGCGGGAGTGCCCGGCGTGGTGCATCTACATCGACTCGCACAAGGACGTGATCCCGGCGACCACCGAGGGTGGCCGGGAGCGCAGCCGCAACGTGCTGGACCGGTTCGCGATCGACTACTCCCTGTGCATGTACTGCTCGATCTGCGTGGAGGTGTGCCCCTTCGACGCG
>NZ_DASSTI010000032.1:0-51301 GCF_035708005.1 Segeticoccus sp.
TGACCAGCCACCGACAGCGACCCTTCCGGTTCGGCGCCGTCGTCGCCGGCCCCGCCGACGGCGCGGGCTGGACCACGACGGCACGACGTCTGGAGCAGCTCGGCTACTCCACCCTCCTCGTGCCCGACACGATGGCGACCCCGTCGCCGTTCCCCGCCCTCACCGCCGCCGCCGTGGCCACGACCACGCTGCGTGTGGGCACCTGGGTGCTCGCGTCGGCATACCGCACCGTCGGCCAGGTGACCCGTGACGCGGTAACCGTGCAGCGGCTCTCCGGCGATCGGCTGGAGCTGGGCATCGGTGCCGGTCGGCCGGGCGGCGAGCACGACGCCGAACTGCTCGGCATGGAGTGGGGGACACCGGGCGAGCGGGTGGACCGCGTCGAGCGGGTGCTCGCGCGCCTGCGCGAGCAGCAGGACCGGCCTCGCCTCGTCGTCGCCGGTGCCGGTTCCCGGATGCTGCGCCTCGCGGGACGGTATGCCGACACGCTCGCCCTGGCCGTGCCGCCCACCGCGGGTGCCGAGCAGCTGGACGAGGTGGTCGGCCGGGTGCGGGCGGCGGCGGGCGAGCGGGCCGACGCCCTCGAGCTCAACCTGCAGCTCTCGGGCGTGGGTTCCCGGCTGCCGGACTGGATCAGCCAGCGCATGGGACTGACGGCCGAGGACCTGCTCCGCCGCGGCGCGGTCACCGTGGTCGGCGACGACCCCGCCGAGGCGGCCGAGCAGCTCCGCGCGATGCGCGAGCGCACCGGCATCAGCTACCTCAGTGTGTCGGGTGAGTTCGCCGACCTCTTCGCGCCCGTGGTGCGCGAGCTCGCGGGAACCTGAGGGCTGAGACGGGCCGAGCCAGCGGGCGCCGCCTCTCAACCTGGGAGCCCCTACCGGCGTCAACAGGACAGGGCCGCTCCCGATGGTCCGCACCTGGCGCGGCTCGTCCCGGCGAGACCGTCGCCGGGCAACGGACCAGAGGTGGTCGTCATGAGAATTCCGTTGCCTTCACTCACCGTGGGACTCGCCGTGGCGGCGGCCGCCGTCGCGGTCCCCAGTGCCCTCGCTGCGCCGGGCGCAAGCCAGCCGACGAGTCGGGCCGTCAGCCAAGCGCGGGCTGAGGACGCCGTGCCGGGCGCCGGGGCCGCGCACAGCAGACCGAAACAGGTGGTGATCGCGCGCACCGAGCTGGCCACGACCCGGGCGTGGCTCAGCGTCCGCCGCACGAGCCGGTACGAGGGTGCCGTCCGCCTACACGTGAGCCTGCTGAACAACGGCACGTGGACGTCGGCCGGGTCGCTGCCGGTCAGCGACGCCTTCTGGTACGTCGCGACCGGCCCCGGTGCGCTGTGCACCTGGTCGGTGGGGGAATCCGCCGACTCCGGCCAGACCTCCCCACCGGTCCTCACCACGCGTCCGATCACGGTGCGGCTGCTGCAGAGCCCCGCCCTCGGCTGCGGGCAGACCTTCCACTTCCACGTGCAGTACGGTCACCTGGCCCCCGGACAGTGACCGGCCGGTGGCCCCGCCGGTGACCCAGCCGGTGCAGGTGATCGTTGCTCGGCTGCGGTGATCGGTCGACGGCCGACCAGCTCCTCGCACTGTTGCTGAAGGATCGCGGTCCCCGCGAGCGGCGACCCTTCAGCAACAACGCCGGGTCGGGTCCGCAGCGACGCCGGGTCGGGTCAGCAACAACGCCGGGCCGGGTCCGCAGCAACGCCGGGTCGGCGCGGGCGTTAGCCTCGCCGGGTGTCGTCCACCTACCGCACCGTCGCCGGCCCCGGCTCGGCGGAGACCGAGGTCCGGCGCTCGCGGTTCCGGTGCACCCTCGAGCGGGTGGAGAGCGAGGACGCCGCCCGCGCCGTGCTCGACCGGTGCCGCCGGGCGTATCCCGACGCGGGGCACCACTGTTCGGCCTTCGTCATCGGGCCGCGCGCAGAGCTCGAACGCTCCAGTGACGACGGCGAACCGTCCGGCACGGCCGGCGCGCCCATGCTCGAGGTGCTGCGGGGACACGGGATCACCGACGTGGCCGCCGTCGTGACGCGGTGGTTCGGCGGGGTGCTGCTCGGCACCGGCGGGTTGTCGCGCGCCTATGCCGACGCGGTGCGCGCCGCGCTGGACACGGTGCGGATCCAGGAGCGCCAGCTCCGGCAGCTCCTCGAGGTCGAGGCGGACCATGCGGTCGCCGGCCGGCTGGAGCACGAGCTGCGGCTGACTGACGCGACCGTGCAGGACGTGCAGTATGCCGAGCACGTCACCTTCCGGATCGCCGTCGCCCCCGAGCGTGCGGACCAGGTGGCCGCCACCGTCGCCGCACTGACCGGCGGCACGACGACTCCGGTGCCGGTCGCCGAGGTCTGGGTCGACGTCTGAGCGGGCAGATCGTCGCCGCCGATCATTGTGGCGTTCTGGTCGCCCCAGCAGCCAGAACGTCACAATGATCGGGGGCGGTGACTCAGTGGCTGACCGCCTGCTCCTTGGGCACCTTCTTGCGCCGGCCGCACGCGAGGCACGTGTCGACATACGAGGTGCTGACGGGGAACAGCGGGAGAAAGAAGAAGGTCAGCTTGCGCACCTGCCTGGCCACCTCGTGCGCCGCTCGGGCGCCGCAGGTCTCACACGTCGTGACGAAGGTGTCGACGACGGTGAGGTACGTCTTCAGCCCGAGGATCAGGATCATGCCCCAGTCTCCCCTCGGGCCAGAGACCGCCGCAGCCGGGCGTCGGCGCGAGGACGGGCCTGCGCCGACAGGCTCGCGCCGACGGGCCCGCGCCGAGGTGGCACGGGCCCGTCGTGGCGGTCGGGTGGCGTGGGCGCGAGGCCCGGCCCGGTTCAGCCCTCCTGCTCGGACTGCGGCTCGGCGCCCTCGGACTCGGGCTCGGAGGCCGGGCTCTCCACGGCCGGGGCCGCCGAGGTGACGGCGATCCGGCGCGGCTCGGTGCCGGCATACGCACCGGCGACCCGCACGGTCAGGACGCCCTGGTCGTAGGACGCGCTCACCGCGTCGGCGCTGACGTGCTCGGGCAGGGTGAAGCTGCGGCGGAAGGAGCCGTAGCGGATCTCGCGCAGGGAGCGGCCCTCGGTGTCATCGGCGCGCTCGTCGCGGCGCTCACCGCGCACGACCAGGCGGCCCCGGTCGACCTCGACGGTCACGTCGTTGTCCAGGTCCATGCCCGGCAGCTCGAGCCGGACCACCGCGTCCTCGCCCTCCTTGTGCACCTCGGCCGCGGGGGTGAAGCCGACGGTCGGGCGGACGGCGGTGGGGAAGGCCCGCCGCATCATGGCGTCGAACGCCGTCAGCTCACTGAACGGGTCGCGCCGGGTCACCAGCATGCGTTCCATGTCTCTCCTCGATGAGGTCTGGTCCGGACCTCCCGGACCGTTCACCGGGTACAACTTGAGTCGGGTTAACTCAATTCCCGGTTCAGCGTGTCGTCAGGGTGAGCGCCCTAGCATCGGGCCGTGTCGGTCCTGCGCCCCCACTGGCGCGTCGTCGCGGTCGCGGTGGCCCTCCTGGTTGCCGCGGCCCTCGCGGGTGCCTGGTGGAGCGGGCGCGTGCCGCCGGGCGCAAGCGCGGCGGGCTCGCCGCCGCGGCACGGTGCCGGCGCCTCGGCCAGCGGCAGTCCTTCGGCTCGACACTTCGGGGTCCGTCCGCCGCCCCGCCCCGGGTCGGCGGCATGGACCCGGCGCGAGAACGCCCGGCCCGGATCGACGGCCTGGCGGATCCCCCCGGGCAAGGTGGCGGGTGAGCACGCCCTTGCCGGGTATGCCGACCACGTCAGTGTCCTGCCCGGGCAACAGTTCCGGTTGTTCGTCTCCTGCACCCGCGGGAGCGTGACGGCGCGGGCCTTCCGGCTCGGCTGGTACCACGGCAAGGGTGCCCGGTTGGTCTGGCGCTCGCGGCCCTTTCGCCCCGGCCGGCAGGCGGGGGCGCGGCTGCTGGCCGACCGCACCGTCGTCGCTCCGTGGACGCCGTCCCTGACCGTCTCCACGAAAGGCTGGCCCCCCGGCACCTACCTGCTGCTGCTGCGCGCGGCGGACGGCTCGGAGAAGTACGTGCCCCTCACCGTCCGCTCGACGACGACGGCCGGCGCGGTGGTGCTCGTCAACGCGGTGACCACCTACGAGGCGTACAACGACTGGGGCGGCTACTCGCTCTACCGCGGCACGGACGGGCGCCGGGCCTACCGGGTGAGCTTCGACCGACCCTACGACGGCAACGGCGCCACCGAGCTGCTCAACTTCGAGGCGGCCACCATCCAGCGGGCCGAGCGGCAGGGGCTGGCGCTCGCCTACGTGACGAGCCTCGACCTGGACCGCTTCCCGCGGCTCCTGGCCGGCGCCCGCGGCGTGGTGTCGATGGGGCACGACGAGTACTGGACCGTCCCGATGCGCCGCCACGTCGAGGCGGCGCGCGGCCGCGGGACCAACGTGGCGTTCCTCGGCGCGAACGCCGACTACTGGCGGGTCCGCTTCGCCCCCGGGCTGCACGGAGCCGACCGGATGCTGGTGGGCTACAAGGCGGACGCGGCGGTGGCCGACCCGGTGCACGACGCGGTGGACACGACGGCGATGTGGCGCCAGCCACCGCACGCCGATCCGGAGAACAGCCTGACCGGCCAGCTCTACGAGTGCTTTCCCGCACACGGGCCGATGGTCGTGCGCGACCCCGGTTTCTTCCTCTTCCGCGGAACCGCTGCGCGCGCCGGGAGCTCGTATGCCGGGCTCGTCGGCACCGAGATCGACCGCGCCTACCCGATCCCCGGGACACCGCGGAACCTGCAGGTGGCGGCCCACTCGCCGGTCGCCTGCGACGACACCGGACCGACCTTCTCGGACCTGACCTACTACACGACCGCGTCGGGCGCCGGCGTCGTGGACACCGGGACGATGCTGTGGGTCCGTGCCCTGCGGGGCCCCAGCCCGGTCGAAGGCATCGACGCCCGGACGTCGCAGTTCGTGCGGCGCGTCACGACGAACCTGTTCGCCGCCATGGCCGCCGGGCCGATGGGGCACGCGCACCCGGCTCGCGGCGACCTCGCGGCGCTGCACGCCTCCGCGTCCACGCGGACCGGCACCGGCGGGTACTACACCCTGCCGTGAACGGCTGCTCCCCGGATCGCGTTGAACTACCGTGGGGCCATGGGTGAGGACGTGTCCACCGAGTCCTTGGCCGACGTGGTCGCCGGCTACGGGTTCGCCTACCTGGTGACCGTGACCGCGGACGGCGGACCGCACGCCGTGGCCACCGCCCCGCGCGTCGTCGGTGACGCCGTCGTGGTCGACGAGGTGGGGTCGCGCAGCAGAACGAACGCCACGGAGCGGCCGAAGGTCTCGCTGCTCTACCCGCCGTCCGACCCCGACGGGCACTCCCTGATCGTCGACGGGGTGGCCTCGGTCGCCGACGCCGGTGTCACCATCGCGCCCACCCGCGCGGTGCGGCACCGCCCGCACGAACGCCCCGGTGGCGGGGTGTCGGCCTCGGGCTGCGGCTCCGACTGCCTGCCCGTCGACCTCCCGGCCTCCGCACCGAGCGTCTGACCGTTCCGGCAGCCCCTCAGCGGGTCGCCTCGGCGAGCAGCTCCAGGACGTGTCGGTAGGGACGGCCCGTGGCGCGGGTCATCCCGATCTCACACGTGCGGTTGACCGACGCGTATGCCGCGAACTCTCGCGTGCGGACCTCCGCGGCCTCCGGGCCGGTGGCCGCGGCGGTCAGCTCCGGGTGCAGCAGCCCGCGGTCCCCGGCAAATCCGCAACAGCCCCAAGCGGTCGGCACCACCACGTCGTCGGAGACGGCCCGGGCGATCGTCTCCATCGCCCCGGTGGTCCCGAGTGCGGTCGAGGAGCAGGTCGGGTGCAGCGCGATCGACTCCCAGGGCCTGGTCACGGTGAGCCGGGCCAGCACCCGGTCCACCACGAAGCTCGTGGCGTCGACGACGGACAGGCCGCTCCCATCGGCCGCGCCGGCGATCAGCTCGGTGAGTCCCTGGGTGCAGGAGCCGGCATCGACCACGACCGGCAGCCGTCCGTCCTCGGTCGCCCGGCGCAGCGCGGGGACCACCTTGCGCCGCATCGCGTCGTGGCCTGCCGCGAGTCCCTTGGACTTCCAAGGGGTTCCGCAGCACAGGGCGTCGAGGTCGGCAGGGGTGCGCAGCGGCACCCCGGCACGGACACAGAGCTCGACCAGGGCAGCGGTGACGCCCTCCCCGCCGGGCTCGGGACCGAACATACTGCCGATGCACGCGGCGAACAGCACGGCCTGCGGCTCGCGCGGCTCGTACCGCGGTCGGCGACGGCCGCCGCCCGGGAGGCGCGCGTCATACAAGGGCACGTGGTCGGACCCGGCCACCGTCCGGGCGAGCCGCGTCGCGGTCACGGGGACCTGCGCGGGCAGGGCTGCTGCCGCGTCGAGCGCCCAGGAGCCGGCCCGGGTCGCCGCCCCCCATCCGAAGGCGGCCCCGCGCCAGAGCTGGTCGGTGGCGGTGGTGACCTCCTCCACCCGGAGCCGGCGGACGAGGTCGCCGGTGTTGATCCGCACGGGGCAGGCCGTCTGGCACATGCCGTCGACGGCACAGGTCTGGACCGCGTCGTAGTCGTAGTCGGCGGCCAGCTCCCGCACCAGGGTGGTGTCGCCCCGACGGGCGGCCGCGGCCAGCTCGCGCCGGAGGACGATGCGCTGCCGTGGCGTGGTGGTCAGGTCACGGCTGGGGCACACCGGCTCGCAGTAGCCGCACTCCACGCACCGGTCGACCTCCTCCTCGACCGGGTCGGCGGTCTTCAGGTCGCGCAGGTAGGAGCGGGGGTCGTCGGAGAGTACCGAGCCGGGGTTGAGCAGCCCGGCGGGGTCGACCAGCCGCTTGAGCGACCACATGACCTCGTAGAGCTCGTCGCCGTACTGCCGCCGCACGAACGGGGCCATGATGCGCCCGGTGCCGTGCTCGGCCTTGAGCGAGCCACCCTCCCCGAGGACGAGGTCCACCATGTCCTCGGTGAACTCCTCATAGCGGCGCATGAGGGCCTCGTCGTCGAAGCGCTCGTTGAGCAGGAAGTGCACGTTGCCGTCGCGGGCGTGGCCGAAGACCACGGGGTCCTCGTAGTGGTGCCGCTGGAACAGTCGGGTCAGCTCGGTGCAGGTCGCCCCGAGCCGGTCGACGGGGACGACGACATCCTCCAGCAACGCGTTGGCACCGCTCGGGCGGGCCCAGGCCACGGCGCTGTAGAGACCCTTGCGGGTGTGCCACAACGCGGCCCGGTCCGCTGGATCCGTCGTCAGGGCGAACGGGGTGGCCAGGGGCAGCTCTTTCAGGGTCGGCCCGGCGGCGTGCTGCCGCTCGTCACGCTGCTCGGCCGTGGTGCCCTGGAACTCCACGAGCAGTGCGGCGTGCGCGCGGACCTCCAGCTCGCGGATCACGCGCGGGCAGGCGGGGTCCTGCTGGGACACGCGCAACGAGGCCGCGTCGAGCAGCTCGGCGGTGGCGGTGCCGCTCTCCAGCACCTGGGGTACTGCCGCGGTCGCGATCTCGAGGTCCTGGAAGACCAGGAGCCCGGTCGCGGCGTGGGGGAGCACCTCGACCGTGCGGAAGGTCGCCTCCGCGACGAAGCCGAGGGTCCCCTCGCTGCCGACCAGCAGGTGCGTGAGGAGGTCGACCGGTTCCTCGTGGTCCAGGAACGCGTTGAGGCCGTAGCCCATCGTGTTCTTCATCGAGAACTGGTGCCGGATCCGGGACACCGAGTCCGGGTTGTCCAGCACCCGGCGGCGCAGGCGCAGCAGCCCGTCGTGGAGTTCCGGTTCGCGTTCCCGGAGCTGCCGGTCGGCATCGTCGGCACCGGAGTCGATGACGGTGCCGCTCGGCAGCACCAGGACCATGGACTCGAGCGTGCGGTAGGTGTTGAGCTCGGTGCCGCACTGCATGCCGGAGGAGTTGTTGGCCACGACCCCGCCGATGGTGCAGGCGCGTTCGCTCGCGGGGTCCGGCCCGAGCCGGCGTCCCCACCGCGCCAGCTGTGCGTTGACCGCGGCGACGGTGACGCCCGGTTGGACCCGCACGCGCCGGCCCTCGTCGAGCACCTCGAGGCCGCGGAACCGGCGTCGGGTGTCGACCATGACCTGGTCGGTCACTGCCTGCCCGGACAGGCTGGTGCCGCCCGAGCGGAAGGTCAGCGGCACGCCCAGCCGGGAACAGGCCTGCAGCACGGCCGCCACGTCGCCGGTGTCCCGGGGCGTGACCAGCGTGTGCGGGACGAGCAGGTAGTGGGAGGCGTCGTGCGCGTGGCCGTAGCGGTCGACCGCCCGCCGGCTGACCTGCTCGGCGCCCAGCACCGACGCCAGCTCCCGGGCCAGCCGCTCCGTGGCAGCGGGCCCGGGAGACGCGTCGCTGTCCCTCGGCTCCATCGGCCGCGTCAGAGCTCGCCCTTGGCCATCTGGTCGAGCAGGAAGTCCGACTGGCGCATGGCCAGCGCCACGATCGTCAGCGTCGGGTTGGCCGCGGCGCCCGTGGTGAAGACTGAGCCGTCGCTGACAAAGAGGTTGGGCACGTCGTGGGATCGGCCGAACTGGTCGACCACGCCGTCCTCCGGCTGCGAGCTCATCCGGCAGGTGCCGAGGTTGTGCGTCGAGGGATACGGCGGGGTGTGGTGCGTGCCGACCGCGCCCACGGCCTCGTAGAGCCGGTCCGCCTGGCGGTAGGCGTGCTCGCGCATCGCGACGTCGTTGACGTGGTCGTCGAAGTGCACGTGCGGGACCGGCAAGCCGAACCGGTCGGTCATGTCGGTGTTCAGGGTGACCCGGTTGGACTCCTGCGGCATGTCCTCGCCGACGATCCACAGCCCGGCCGTGTTCTCGTAGGCGTCCATGATCGTGGTGAAGTCGCGACCCCAGCTGCCCGGTTCGACGAAGCTGGCCAGGAAGGCCGGTCCGAGGGAGAGGGTCTCCAGGTAGTAGCCACCCGCGAACCCCCGGCTGGTGTCGTGGCGCGCCTCATCGGCGATGATGCCCGCCATCGTCTCGCCGCGGTACATGTGCACAGGCTTGTCGAACCGGGCATACACCGAGCCGGTGAGGTGGCGCATGTAGTTGCGCCCCACCTGTCCGGAGCTGTTCGCGAGCCCGTCCGGGAAGAGCGAGCTGGCACTCATCAGCAGCAGGCGCGGCGTCTCGATGGAGTTGCCCGCCACGCAGACCAGTCGGACGGCCTGCCGGTGCAGGTTCCCGTCGCCGTCGACGTAGAGCACCGCATCGGCCCGGCCCTGCGCGTCGTGGGTGATCTGCACGGCCTGGCACTCGATGCGCAGGTCGAGGTGCCCCGTCTCCAGCGCACGGGGGATCTCGCGGACCGCGGTGGACCACTTCGACCCGTTCTTGTCGCCCTGGAAGTTGAAGCCGTCCTGGATGGAGGCCGGGCGACCGTCGTAGGGCTCGGCATTCGTCGCGTAGGGCCCGGTGGCATAGAACCGGTAGCCGATCTTCTCGGCGCCGTTGGCGAAGACCTTGTAGTTGTTGTTCGCCGGCAGCGGCGGCCGGCCGTGCCGGTGGGTGGACCCCATCGCCTGCTCGGCCCGGTCGTAGTACGGCGCCAGGTCCCCCAGGTCGAGCGGCCAGTCGAGCAGGTTGGCACCGTCCAGGCGGCCGTAGGTCGACCGGTCCCGGAACTCGTACTCATGGAAGCGGGGAGTCGCGCCGGACCAGTGCGTCGTCGAGCCACCGACCGCCTTGACGATCCACGCGGGGAGGTTGGGGAAGTCGCGCACGATCCGCCACGACCCCGACGTGGTCCGCGGGTCGAGCCAGGCCATCTGGTTGAAGGCCTTCCACTCGTCGTTCTCGTAGTCCTCGCCGCGCAGGTACGGCCCCGCCTCGAGCAGGACGACGTCCACGCCACGGGTCGTCAGCTCGTGGGCGACGGTCCCACCGCCGGCGCCCGAACCGATGACGACGACGGCTGCCTCGTCCTGGGCGATGGGTGCCATCACTTCGCTCCTTCCTGCTTCGCGCCGCGTCGCGCTGCGCGGTCGCTGCCCATCTGGCCCGCCCTGGTCCGCAGCCGGCCCGGGTAGGAGTGCGGGTGCACGTTGGCGGCAGCGTCGGCCCCGACGAAGCCGGGCAGCGCCACCTCCACCTGCTCCTCCGGCCCGTCGTACTCCTCGATCCGCACGTCCGGCAGCCAGTCCAGGTCGTCGAACCCGCGGTGCAGGTATCCGCCCTGGTCGAAGGCGGGACCCTCGTAGCCGAGCAGGTCCCACACCTCGTGGTCGTCGTAGAGCGCGACCACGGCGGTGCGGCGGAGCAGGTTGAAGAACTCGGTGTCCTGGATGTGCAGCAGGATCCGCGTGCCGTCCCTCTCGGACAGCTCGGCGAAGGATCCTCCGGCCAGGGCATCGAGGCTCGACAACCCCTGCACGAGCGACATGCGCGACCAGGTCGAGCTGCCGGCCGCGGCGATGACGGCGTCCGCCGTGCGCTCGTAGGGACCGTCGGGAAAGGAATCGTGGGGGAAGGCGACGCGAAGGGCGTGGACCAGGGTGGCCCTCGCGTCGTCGCTCACCTTCAGGACATCGGTGTCGGAGTCGTGGTCGGGCGTGACCATCGCGCGCCTCCTGGTGACGTGGGAGCCGGCCCGGTGACGGACCGGGAGAGGGAAGGTGGCGTCACTCTACGAAGGCCCATCACGCCACCCTAGAGCCGTTATCAGGAGGTGAGAACGACTCAGGCGGTGCGACCGGAGCGGTAGAACCGGCTCACGCGGGAGGCCGTGGTGCGCAGGTGCTGCTCGAGGGCCTTGCGGCCCCGGCGGAACCGCGCGTGCGGTGCGGAGACGGCGACCGAGCCGATCAGGACACCGCTCTCTCCGCGGACGACGGCGGCGGCGCAGGTGCTGCCGCGCAGGAACTCCCCGTGCTCCCAGGCGATGCCGCTGTCGGCGACCTGGGCCAGCTGTTCGGCCAGGGCGCCGCGGTCGACGATGGTCGCCGGGGTGAACGCCGGCAGCTCCCCGGGGCCGAGGTGCAGCCGGCGCTGCTCGTCGGACATGTTGCTCAACAGGATCTTGCCGAACGCGGTCGCGTGTGGCGCCTCGTGGAAGCCGAACTCCATGGGCCGCAGGCGCGGACAGGCGGGCGCGTCGGCCACGAAGACCACGACGATCTGCGCGCCACGGTGGATGGCGAGGTAGGCCGCCGTGCCGGTGGCCTGGTGCAGTGCGGTGATCTCCTGCCGCACCAGACGGGGAACGCCGATCTGCTGGTGCAACGAGACGCCGAGCTGGTGCAGCTTGTATCCCAGCTCGAAGCGCTTCTCGTCCTTGATGTGGACCAGGTAGTCACCGGCGATCAGCTCACCGGCCAGGCGGTAGACCGTCGGCAGCGGCAGCCCCGACGCCTCCGCGACCTCCTTGGCGCTCGCGCCACCGTGGCGGGCCACGACCTCCAGCACGGTGAGCGCCCGCTGGACGGCCCCCAGCCGCGTCGCGTCCGTGCTCGACATGCCACACCCACCTTCGTCCTGACCGCCTCTGCGGCCAGCCTAGAAAACCTCAGGATCAGGGTCGCCGCCGGGCATTCTCGTGTGGCGAGAGAGACCGGGTCGTGGTCGGCACCGGCTGTGCGAAGGTGAGGGCGAGGACCACCCCCGACCCCGTGGAGGACGACATGATCTTCATCGCCGCCCGTTTCAGGGTGAAGCCCGAGCACGCTGACGCCTGGCCGGAGCTCACCCGAGAGTTCACCGAGGCGACCCGGAAGGAGCCTGGCAACCTGTGGTTCGACTGGTCCCGGAGCCTGGAGGACCCGAACGAGTACGTCCTGCTCGAGGCATTCGCCGATGACGGCGCCGTGCCGCACGTGAGCAGCGAGCCCTTCCAGAAGGCGACGGCGGAGCTCCCGCGCTACCTGCAGGAGACGCCGCGCATCCGCAACGTCCAGCTCGAGGGGGACGGCTGGGACGAGCTCGGCGAGATGGCGGTGCGCTGACGCGGTGAACGGTCCGGCCGGCGGGACACGGCGAGCCGGTGCCTGCTGAACAGCGGGAGACGTGGCCGCGGACTGCGGACCGGCTCGTGGAGCTGCAGCACCGACTCGCGCGCCTGCGGCCCGAGGCATGGCAGCCGCCCGAGCCGCTGCGCACCGGTGCGGCTTGGGTGTGCTTCCCGCGGGGAGAGACCGGTCGCGGCCGGGCCGGCGACCCGGCCTGGGCGGCCGCGGTCGTCATGGACGCGGGGCGGGTCGTCGAGCGGGCCCTGCTGACCGGAGCCGCGGGCGGCCCCTACGTCGCCGGGCTGATGGCCCTGCGCGCCGGGCCGCTCCTGGCAGAGGTCGTGCAACGCCTGGCCGATCCACCGGACGTGCTGCTCCTCGACGCCACCGCGCGGGACCACCCCCGGGCCGCGGGTCTGGCCCTCCACCTCGGCTGGGCCCTCGGGCTGCCGACGATCGGGGTCACGCACCGGCCGCTCGTCGCCGCGGGCGAGTGGCCGGCGGACGACCGCGGCGCACAGAGCCCCCTGCGGGTGGGTGAGCACGTGGTCGGCTGCTGGCTGCGCACCCGCCCCGGCACCCGGCCGCTCGCCGTCCACCCCGGGTGGCGCACCGACCTGCCGACCGCCGTGGACGTCGTGCTGGCTGTGGCCCACCGGCGCACTCCCGAGCCGCTGCGCGGTGCCCGGGAGCTGGCCCGGCGCGCGCGGGGAGCGTGATCGCCGCGCTCAGCGCGGCGGCACGATGTCCTGCTGCGCCGGCACCTGGTCCTGGCGAAGCAGGCCGGTCGGGCACGTCATGCCATTCGGTCCGTGGTTGCAGTAGCCACCGGGGTTCTTGTGCAGGTACTGCTGGTGGTAGCCCTCCGCGTAGTAGAACGGACCTGCTCCGTCCGCGCCGGCCGCGGGGCGCAGCTCGGTGGTGATCTCACCGAATCCGTTGTCGGAGAGCACCTTCTGGAAGGCCGCACGGGTGGCCCGAGCGGCCTGCTCCTGTTCGTCGGTGGTCCAGTAGATCGCCGACCGGTACTGCGTGCCCCGGTCGTTGCCCTGCCGATGGCCCTGCGTCGGGTCGTGGTTCTCCCAGAACGCCTTCAGCAACTGCTCGGCCGAGGTCTGCGCCGGGTCGTAGGCGACCAGCACCGCCTCCGCGTGGCCGGTGCGTCCGGTGCACACCTCCTCGTAGGTCGGGTTGGGCGTGTAGCCGCCGAGGTAGCCCGCGGCCGTGGTCACGACTCCGGGCAGCCGCCAGAAGATCCGTTCGGCGCCCCAGAAGCAGCCCATCGCGACGTAGAGGACCTGCGTGCCCTCCGGCCACGGGCCGTGCATCGACGTGCCGAGCACCTCGTGCCGGTCCGGGATGCCCGGCAGCGGGTCGGGCCGCCCGGGGAGCGCCTCGTCGCGGGTGGGAAGCGTGCGGGGAGTGCCGAAGAGCGCCATACCTCGATCGTATGTCGCGCGCTCACCGCCCGCGCCCCCCCGCCCGGTGGTGCCCCCCACCTGCCGATCACACGGTCGCGAGCTGCCACCTGCTCTCGTTGCCCAGCTCGTCAACGGCCGTGACGGCATACGTGCTGGGTGCTCTCGGGGCAGCGGGGTCCGCCCACTGGGCACGGCCTCCACCCCCGGCTGGGACCAGCGCGACCAGGTGCCGCGCGTCGACGAACTCGCAGGCGGCCGGCCGCTGCCGGCCCGGGAAGCGGTACACGGCATACGTGCGGGCTGGCCGACCGGTCGCGCGCCACGAGAGGTGGACGGCACCGTCGCGTGCCTCGGCACGCAGCTGCGCCACCGGGGTGGGCGGGTGCCGGTCGAGCCAGGGCATGGTCGGTTGGAGGGCCGGGTGCTGGTAGTGCTCCGTGGTGACCAAGCTTGTGGCGCCGAGCAGGTCGGCGACGACCGACGAGGCGTTGTAGAAGATGTCCCCGCTGACCTCTGGGTACTGCTGGTTGAACGTCAGGTGGTGGGACATCTCCTGGGGGTCGTCGATCCACTCCGGGGACTGGGTGGAGATGCCGACCTTGTAGGTCGCCTGGCCGATGTACAGGCGCGTGTGCGAGCCGGACTCGCGCAGCTGGCGGGCCCACCAGTCCACGAGCACGTCGTAGTCGGCGGGCGCGAACCCCTCCGCCCAGTAGACCTGGGGCGCGATGTAGTCCAGCCACTCCTCGCGCACCCACCGGCGCGTGTCGGCATACAGGTCGTCGTAGCACTCGGCGCCGGCCGTGGTGTCCGAGCCGAGGGGGTCGGTGGCCACGTTGCGCCACACCGCGAACGGGCTCACCCCGAACTGCACGTGCGGCTTGGCCCGGTGGATGGTGGCCGCCAGCTCGGTGATGAGCCGGTTGATGTTGTCGCGTCGCCATTCGGCCTTGTCCTCGAAGCCCGCGCCGTAGGCGGTGTAGGTCTCCTCGTCCGGGAACTCCTCGTTGCCGATCGGATAGGGGTAGAAGTAGTCGTCGAAGTGGACACCGTCGAGGTCGTAGCGGGAGACCGCGTCCATGATCGCGGCGATGGTGAACCGGCGGACCTCGGGGATCCCCGGGTTGTAGTAGAGCTTCGGGCCGTAGCGGACGACCCAGTCCGGGTGCTGGCGGGCCGGGTGCGTGGGCGCGAGGGCGTCCAGATCCGTTCCCATGCTCACCCGGTAGGGGTTGAACCAGCCGTGCAGCGTGAGGTTGCGGGCGTGGGCCTGCTCGACCGCGAACGCCAGCGGGTCGTAGCCCGGGTCCTCGCCCTGCGTTCCCGTGAGGTACTTCGACCAGGGCTCGTGGTGGGACGGCCAGAAGGCGTCGGCCGTGGGCCGGACTTGGAGGACGACCGTGTTGTAGCCGCGGGCCACCGCGGTGTCGTAGAGCGAAACCAGTTCGGCCTGTTGCTGTTCGGGGGAGAGCCCGGGACGGCTCGGCCAGTCGATGTTGACCACCGTGGCGATCCACATGCCACGGAGCTGGTGCTTCGGCGCACGTGGGTCGGGGGAGCAGTGGGCGGCACGGTGCGGGGCGGCCGAAGCAGCCGGGAGAAGGCCCCCGGACACCGCAGCGAGCGTCGCCACCCCCGCCGCGCCAGCAAGAAAGTCACGACGGTTCACGGTATGCATGCGACTTTCCTACCACCTTCCGGCCGATTCGGACAGGTCTCGCGAGGGCGCCCCGTGGCGGTCGAGCTGGCCGCCGGTGAACCATCCGGGGCGCCACACCGTTTCCTCAGTGCCTGCTGCAGGTGGCGCAGGCAACCGGTTGCGACCGGAGGAGGCGGTCCCGCCACGAGCGCCGACCAGGGTGAGTTGATGCGCGCGCTGCACGATGAGCACGCCAGCGCGCTGTGGGCGTACTGCGTGCGCCTCACCGGCGACCGCACGCACGCCCAGGACGTCGTCCAGGAGGTGCTGCTGCGCGCGTGGCGCCACCCGGAGGTGCTCGACCAGTCCCAGCGTTCGGCGCGCGCCTGGCTGTTCACCGTCGCCCGGCACCTGGTCGTCGACGAGTGGCGCGCGCAGCGGGCCCACCGCGAGGTGGCGACCGACCAGCTTCCCGAGCCGGATCCGGACGGGGACGGCGACGGCACCGACCGGCTGCTGCAGTCGTGGGTCGTCGCCGAGGCCTTGGACCGCCTGTCCGCCGAGCACCGCGAGGTACTCGTCGAGTGCTACTACCGGGGCCAGTCGGTGGCACAGGCGGCGTTGCACCTCGGCATCCCGCCGGGCACCGTGAAGTCCCGCACGCACTACGCCCTGCGAGCCCTGCGGCTCGCCCTGGAAGAGCTGGGGGAGGTCCGGTGAACGAGCACACCCGTGACGAGTTCGGTGAGTATGCCGGCGCGTACGTGCTCGGTGCCCTCTCACCTCAGGAGCGCCACGACTTCGAGGCACACGTGCGCGAGTGCCCGGACTGCGCCGAGGCGGTCCAGGAGCTGGCCGGGCTGCCCGGGCTGCTGGCCACGGTGCCGCGGGAGGTGGCCGAGGCGCGGCCGGCGGGTCCGGTGCCGGACACGTTGCTGCCCAGGCTGATCGGCGCCGTGCGGGCGCGGGAGCGGCGGCGCCGGTGGCTCACGGCCGCGGCGGCGGCCGCCGTGGCGACCGCGTTGAGCGTCGGCGGCCTCACCCTCACTGGTGCCCCCGGTGACCACGGGGCGAGCACGGCCCAGTCGGGTACCGGAACCGGCAGCCCCTCCGGCCGGGGCGCCGCGCACTCCACCGCGATGACCGTCGTCGGCAGCACGCCGCTGCGCGCGGACCTGGCGATGGAACAGGTCGCCTGGGGCACCCGGCTCGACCTGCGCTGCACCTACCCGGCCACCACGGCCTCGACCGGTGGCGGGCCGGGCTACGGCTCCTCAGGTGGGGCCGCCGGCGGCACCGGTGCGGGGCCGGCATACGAGCTCGTCGTCCGGTCGCGCAGCGGTCAGCTGCAGCGTGTGGCGACCTGGCAGGCGGTACCGGGCAAGACGATCACGGTGACCGGTGCGACGTCCTGGTCGCGTGCGGACATCGCCAGCGTCCAGGTGCGGGCCGCCTCGGGGCACCCGCTGCTCGAGCTCGCCGGCTGAACAACCTGGAGCTGAACAACCCCGATACGTGCGGATGCGGACCTCCCCGTTCGGGAGGTCCGCATCCTGGGCCGGGGCAGGGCCACCCCGGCACGCTCGTCAACCGGCGGGCCGGTGCCGGCGCTCGACGGTGACCCACGGACGCGACGCGCCACGGCGCCCCGACAGCACGGCGATGGCCGCCAGACCGGCGACGACCGCCACCACCTCGGTGACCTCGCCGAGCACCTGCGCGGTGCCGGTCCAGGTCTCGTGCACGCCGAACAGGCCCACGGTCGCGGACACCACGAACGCCGCCAGCGTCGCGACCCCGAAGCCCACCGACGCGAGCAACGGCAGCCAGTGGCGCCACGCAAGCACCGCGAGGCCGATCGCGAAACCGCCGATGACGTTGAGCAGGAACAGCGGCCCGATGACCGGAATCGTCCGGAACCCGGCGAACCACACCTGGAGGTGGACGACGGCCGACGCGATGACGGCGGCGGCGGTCAGAACCCGGAGCGCAAGGGCAAACATGACTGAGGAACGCAGACCGCCCCTCGCCGGTTCACCGCAGGCGCGGTCGACCTGAGGTTGCCCCGTGGCGAGCACCGGCCGGCACCCGGAGGCCGGTTCAGCCGGCGGACTCCGCGAGCCGCGACCGGCCGAACCACGAGCCGGCCACCCCGAAGCAGGCGAGGAGCGAGCCGGCGGCCAGCGCGACCATGACCACCCCCATCGCGAGGCTCTGGCTCATCCCACCGATGCCGAGCCAGACCGGGACCAGGCCGCCGACGAGGAACTGGAACGTGCCGAGGGCGGCCGAGGCGGTGCCGGCCTGGGTGCCGTGCTCGGCGAGGGCGAGTGCCGTGGCGTTCGGGGTGACCAGCCCGAAGGTCGCCACGGAGACGAAGAGGGTCAGCAGGACCGCCCACAGCGGGCCGTGCGGCGCGGCCAGCAGCACGCCGGCGGCGGCGCAGGTCTGGATCGCCACGCCGGTGCGCAGGATCGTCCGCGGACGGATCCGGTCCACGAGCAGGCCGCTGAGCTGCGAACACGCCACGATGCCCAAGCCGTTGGTCCCGAAGACCAGGCTGAACTGCTGGGCGCTGAGGTGGTGCTGGTTCTGGAGCACGAACGGGGAGGCCGAGATGTAAGCGAACATCGTGCCGAAGCTGAACCCCACCGTGAGCAGGTAGCCGGTGAACCGGCGGTCGCGGGCCAGTGACGCGAACGTGCGCAGCGTCCGGGTGATGCTGCCCGGTCGGCGACGCTCGGGCGGGAGCGACTCCGGCAGCCACACGAGGACCCCCACCAGCAGCAGGGCACCGAGCACGGACAGGACGAGGAAGAGCACCCGCCAGGAGGCCACGCGCAAGAGCTGGGCGCCGATCACCGGCGCGAGGATCGGGGCGAGGCCGTTGACCATCATCACCATGGCGAACAGCCGCGCCAGCGCGCGCCCCGAGCGCAGGTCGCGGATCACCGCCCGGGCGACGACGATACCCACCGCACCCGCGAGGCCCTGCGCCACGCGCAGGACGACCAGCGTGGGGACGGTCGGGGCGAGGGCGCACAGGACGGACGCGACGGCATACAGCACGAGGCTGACCAGGAGCGGGCGCCGGCGGCCGAGGGTGTCGCTCAGCGGCCCGGCGAGGGCCTGTCCCAGGCCCAGGCCCACGAGGCAGCCGGTGAGGGTGAGCTGCACCGCGGTGGCGTCCGTGTGCAGCTCGCGGGTGATCTCCGGCAGGGCCGGCAGGTACATGTCGATCGACAGCGGGGCGAAGGCGCTCAGCCCGCCGAGCACCACCAGCGTCGCGAGGCGGCGCGACCGCCGTTCAGGGGTGTGGCTCACCGGGCCGCGGGGCGTCGCGGGTGGCCATGCGCCCGAGTCTAGGTGGCAGCGGCTGACGCGCCCCGTGCGGTTTGGCATGCTGCGGCGTGGGTGGGCTACCCGAGCAGCCCATCCGTGGGAGGACGCGAACGCATGGTGGAGCCGGACGACGAGCGCATCGCGACGATGCACGACGTGGCCCGGCGTGCGGGGGTCTCGCCGGCCACGGTGTCGCGGGTGCTCAGCGGCCGGGGGCCCGGGGCCCGTGCCACCGCCGCGCGGGTGCGCCAGGCTGCCGTCGAGCTCGGCTACCGCCCGCCGCGTCGGTCGGTCGCCCCGATCCTGCAGCACGGGATGCTGGCGGTGGTCCTGCCCGACCTGGTCACCCCCGGCATGCTCGAGCTGTGGCGCGGCTGCGAGACGGCCGCGGCCGAGCGGGGGCTCCAGCTCACGGTGCTGACCACGGCCGGCCGGCGCGATGCGACCTCGCTGCTCAACACGCTGGTGGACCGGGTCGACGGGTTCCTCCTCGCGGACGGGACGCTGCCGGACCCGGCCGCTGCGGCGCTCGCCCGGGTGCGCCCCGTGGCACTGCTCGGCCGGCCGGTCATGCGCGACTGCATCTGCGTCGGCGGCACCGAGATCACCCCGGCGACACGGCGGCTGACCGACCACCTGCTGCAGCACGGCCGGCAGCACCTCACCTTCGTGGGGGATCCGGACGCGACCGCCACGCTCGCCCAGCACTACCGCGGCTTCCGGCTCGCCCACGCGGCCGCCGGGCTGCGGCTGCGCCGGCCGCCGTTGCGGGTGCCGCTGACCGAGCGCGGCGGGATCCAGGTGGCCCAGGAGGTGCTGCACCGGCGGGTCAAGCTCGACGGCATCGTCTGCGCCAGCGACATCACCGCCGTGGCGCTCGTGCGCGCGCTGCAGGCCCGCGGCGCCATCGTGCCCGAGCAGATCGCCGTCGTCGGCATCGGCGACATCCGCACCTCGCGCTACCTCAGCCCGGGACTGACCACCCTGCGGCCCCTCACCGCGCCGATCGGGCGGCTCGCGGTGGCCCGCATCCACGCCCGCGTCCTCGGCCAGCGGCAGCCCGAGGAGCACCTTCCGGCGGAGTTCGAACTGGTCCGACGGGCGTCGTGCGGCTGCCCCGCGCCGCGGGTGGAGGCCCGCGGATGACGGGATGAGGGCCCCGTAGCCTGAGGTCCATGACTGACCACGACAGCCGCGCCGGCGGGTTCTCCACCCGCGCCATCCACGCCGGGCAGGAGCCCGACCCGCGCACCGGGGCGGTGGTCCCGGCGATCTACCAGACGTCGACCTACAAGCAGGACGGCGTCGGCGGCCTGCGGGAGGGCTATGAGTACTCGCGGTCGGCCAACCCGACCCGCACCGCGCTCGAGGAGTGCCTCGCCGCGCTCGAGGGCGGGGCGCGCGGGTTCGCGTTCGCCTCGGGACTGGCCGGGCAGGACACCGTCATCCGGTCGCTGCTGCAGCCCGGGGACCACCTGGTCATCCCCTCCGACGCGTATGGCGGCACCTACCGGTTGGTCGACAAGGTCGCCCGGCCGTGGGGTGTGGAACACACCCCCGTGGCCATCGCCGACCCCGAGGCCGTCCGCGCGGCGATCCGTCCCGGACGCACCAGGATGGTGTGGGTCGAGACACCCACGAACCCGCTGCTCGGCATCGCTGACATCCGGGCCCTGGCCGAGGTCGCGCACGAGGCCGGCGCCCTGCTCGCCGTGGACAACACGTTCGCCTCGCCCTACCTGCAGCAGCCGATCGCGCACGGCGCCGACCTGGTCACCCACTCGACGACCAAGTACTGCGGCGGGCACAGCGACGTCGTGGGCGGAGCAGTCGTCGTGGCCCCCGACGTCGCGGTCGAGGGTTTTGCGGACGCCGCCGATCGGCTTGCGTTCCACCAGAACTCGATGGGCGCGGTGGCCGGGCCGTTCGACTCCTGGCTGGTGCTGCGCGGCCTGAAGACCCTGGCCGTCCGGATGGAGCGGCACTGCGACAACGCCGAGAAGGTGGTGGAGTTCCTGCAGGGCCACCCCGCCGTCACGGCCGTGCACTACCCGGGCCTGTCGGACCACCCCGGGCACGAGGTCGCCGCCCGGCAGATGCGGCGCTTCGGCGGGATGGTGAGCTTCCAGGTCGGAGCCGGCGAGGAGGCGGCGGTCAAGACCTGCGGCGCCACCCAGGTCTGGACCCTCGGGGAGTCCCTCGGCGGGGTGGAGTCGCTCATCGAGCACCCGGCCCGGATGACCCACGCCAGCGTGCGGGGCACCGAACTGGAGGTCCCGGCCGACCTGATCCGTCTGTCGGTCGGCATCGAGGACGCCGACGACCTGGTCGACGACCTCGACCGGGCTCTGTCCACCGCGTCGGCCTGACCGGGCGCCGCGCGGTCCCGGCCACTAGCGTGACCTCATGGCCGGGACCGCGCTGCCAGTGACCCAGGACGACGTCGTCGCGGCGCGCGCGGCGCTGGAGGGCGTCGTGAGCCCCACGCCGATGCAGTCCAGCCGGGCACTGAGCGATCGGGTCGGCGCCCCCACCTTCCTCAAGTGCGAAAACCTCCAGCGGGCAGGCTCGTTCAAGATCCGGGGCGCCTACACCCGCATGTCCCGGCTCAGTGATGAGGAGAAGGCCCGCGGCGTCGTCTGCGCCAGCGCGGGCAACCACGCGCAGGGAGTGGCGCTCGCGGCCCGGCTGCTCGGACTCAAGGCGACGGTGGTCATGCCGCACGGAGCGCCGATGCCCAAGCTGCTCGCCACCAAGGGCTACGGCGCCACCGTCGAGCAGCTCGGGCAGACGATCGACGAGGGGCTCGAGCGCGCCCGCCAGATCGAGGAGGAGACGGGGGCGGTCCTGATCCACCCGTTCGACCACCCCGACATCGTCGCGGGGCAGGGCACCTGTGGGCTCGAGATCCTCGAGCAGGTCCCCGACGTGTCCACCATCGTGGTGAGTACCGGCGGGGGAGGCCTGATCGCGGGGATCGCCACGGTGGTCAAGGCGCGGCGCCCGGACGTGCAGGTCATCGGGGTGCAGGCCGAGCAGGCCGCCGCCTGGCCGCGGTCGCTCGACGCCGGTCACCCGGTCCCGGCCGAGCGGATGCAGACCATGGCCGACGGCATCGCGGTCGGGCTGCCCGGGCAGGTGCCCTACGCGATCGTCAGCGAGCTCGTCGACGCGGTGGAGACCGTGGGGGAGGAGACGCTCTCGCGTGCCCTGCTCTTCCTGCTCGAGCGGGCCAAGCTCGTCGTCGAGCCGGCCGGCGCGGCGGCCGTCGCCCACCTGCTCGACGCCGGTGAGGGGCGGTATGCCGGCCCCGTCGTGGCGGTGCTCTCCGGCGGCAACATCGACCCGGTCCTGCTGCTGCGGATCATCCGGCACGGACTGGCCGCCGCCGGGCGCTACCTGCAGTTCCGGGTGCGCGTCCCGGACAAGCCGGGTTCCCTCGCGGGGCTGCTCAACACGCTGGCCGAGGCCGACGCGAACGTCCTGGAGGTCGGGCACATCCGCACCGGTGCCCGGCTGCGCGTGGATGAAGTGGAGATCGGCATCGAGGTCGAGACCCGGGGGCCGGACCACTGTGCCCAGCTGACCCGGACGCTGGAGGGCCGGGGCTACCACCTGTTGCTGGAGTGACCCGTTGCTGCAGTGACCTGTCGACGGGAGTGACGCGCCCCCGCGAGGGCGCGTCACTCCCGCAACTCCGGTCGAACTGCCCGGTTCGAGCTACGCGGTGCGCACCGTGCCGAGCGGCGGTGCGACGGTGCTCACGGCGGTCTGTGCGCGGCGGGCGTGCAGCAGGCCGAGCCCGGCGAGCAGGAGCACCAGCACCCCGCCGACGTACGCGCCGACGGCGGCGTAACCCGCGATGGTGCCGATCGTCGCGAACGCGTAGGCGTACAGCAGCAGGCCGCGCAGCGTCTCGCCCATGAACATCGTGTTCTTGAGCTCACTCAGCTTCGCGGTCTGCGCCGAGGTCGGGTCGGCCTTGGCCGCGGCCATCTGCTCGGTCGACACCTGGGCGTAGGACTTGCCGCCGGAGGCCTCCGCGACGTGCGCGGCGATGTAGTAGTCGGCGTAGGCCTTGGCCTGCGGGCCGGTCGTCATCGGCTGGCCGGCGTACTGGCCCAGGTGCTGCCTCATCTCCGGTGTCGTCAGGGCCGGCCCAGCTGGCATCGTGATCTTCTGCGAGGACAGCTGCTGCTGGACCTGGTCGCCGATGAAGTTGTGTGCCCAGGTCAGCATGCCTCCGGCAACCAGCAACACGATGGCCAGCACCAGGCCCATCCACGAGATGAGGCGGTCAATGATCGCTCGCACGGTTCTCACCCTTTCCTGATCCGGTGGGAACGTCCCACCCGGTGTGCGCGGCGGGTTGGCCGCCTCGCCGAGCCCGTCTTCGTGGCCCGGTATGACGGTGACACCGGCCAGTTCGGCCCAGTAGGGGCCAAGGTCCTGTCCTGCCAGATCGCCTTCGGGGCCGGCTCCGATGAGTTGCCCGGGTGCCGCCGGTCAACACCGCCGAACCCGCTCGCCGCTCGGCGGGCGTCCCTGCCGACAAGGGAGAGGGACATGTCAGTGGCTCGTGGGAGGCTGATCGGATGAACGACGCAGTGATCGCTCGGGGGCTGGTGAAGCGCTACAAGGACGTGGTGGCGCTGGACGGCCTGGACCTGTGTGTGCCCGAGGGCTCCGTCCTGGGAGTTCTCGGACCGAACGGTGCCGGTAAGACCACGGCCGTGCGCATCCTGACCACGCTGCTGCGGCCGGACGCGGGCAGTGCTCGCGTGGCTGGTGTCGACGTGCTCGACGATCCGCGGGAGGTGCGCCGCCGCATCGGGGTGAGCGGCCAGTACGCCGCGGTCGACGAGTACCTCACCGGTTTCGAGAACCTCGACATGGTCGGGCGGCTCTACCACCTCGGGCGGCGGGCCAGCCGCGACCGGGCCCGCGAGCTGCTCGCCCAGTTCCACCTGGAGGATGCGGGTGACCGGCCGACCAAGACCTACTCCGGCGGCATGCGCCGGCGGCTCGACCTGGCGGGCGCACTCGTCGCCAAGCCGCCGGTGCTCTTCCTCGACGAACCCACGACGGGTCTCGACCCGCGCAGCCGCACCGACATGTGGGACGTCATCCAGGAGCTGGTTGCCGGCGGCACGTCGCTGCTGCTCACCACGCAGTACCTCGAGGAGGCCGACCGCCTCGCGGACAACATCGTGGTCATCGACCACGGGCGCGTGATCGCCGAGGGGAACGCCGACCAGCTCAAGGCGCAGGTGGGCGGCGAGCGCATCGAGGTGACCGTGGCCGTGGGCGACGAGCTCGGGCGGGCTCGCAGCCTGCTCGAGCCGCTCGGGGTGGGGCCGTGCGTCCTCGAGGAGTCGCGCCGCTCGCTGGTGCTGCCGGTCAGTGGTGGGGCACGGGTGCTCACCGAGGCGCTGCGGCGACTCGACGAGGCCGGCATCGACCTCGACGACGTCGGCCTGCGCCGGCCCACGCTGGATGACGTGTTCCTGTCCCTGACCGGCCACGTGGCCGAGTCGGCCCGCGCAGACCCGGAGGACGCCCAGGGGAAGCCACCGCGTGAGCGAGCGGAGGAGATGGTCCGATGAGCCTGCCCACCGTGCTCGGCGACAGCGCCGTCGTCGCCAAGCGGAACCTCATCAAGATCAAGCGCGTGCCCGACCTGCTGGTGTTCACGACCATCCAGCCGATCATGTTCGTGCTGCTGTTCGCCTACGTGTTCGGCGGCGCCATCGACCCCACGGGTGGCGGCGCGGCCTACCGCGAGTTCCTCATCGCAGGGATCTTCGCGCAGACCGTGGTCTTCGGTGCGACCATCACCGGCGCCGGCCTGGCCGACGACGTGAAGAAGGGCATCATCGACCGGTTCCGGTCCCTGCCGATGTCACCGTCGGCGGTGCTCGCGGGGCGGACCCTGTCCGACGTGGCCAACAACCTCATCGTGCTGGTCGTGATGGGACTGACGGGTCTCGTCGTCGGCTGGCGGGTGCGCACCTCGCCGCTCGAGGCGGTCCTGGGCTTCCTACTGCTGCTGCTGTTCGCCTACGCCCTGTCCTGGGTGATGGCGTGGCTGGGGATGCTCGTGCCGACCGTGGAGGTGCTCAACAACGCGGCGTTCGTCGTGATCTTCCCGCTCACCTTCGTCGCGAACACCTTCGTGCCGCTGCAGGCGCTGCCGGGGCCGCTGCGGGTGTTCGCCGAGTGGAACCCCATCTCGGCGGTGACGCAAGCGGCCCGGAACCTCTTCGGCAACCCGAACCCGGACCCCCGGGCGGTGGACCCGACGGCGTGGTCGTTGGTGCACCCGGCGCTCTACACCCTGCTCTGGGCCCTGGTGATCATGGCGATCTTCATCCCGCTCGCCAACGCGCAGTACCGCCGTTCCACCAGCCGGTAGGCGGATGTGAGGGGGCCCGGGCGACCAGGGTGGTCGCCCGGGCCCCGTCTCGTCCCGTGATGGCCGGACGTCAGCTCTTGTACGGCGTGGCGCTGAGGATCTTGACGGTGATCGTCTTGCCGTTCGGCGCCTCGTAGGACGCCTCCTCGCCGGCCTTCTTGCCGTTGATCGCGCCACCGAGCGGGGACTGGGAGCTGTAGACCTCCAGCCCCGAACCCGGCTCGAGGATCTCGCGGCTGCCGAGCAGGAAGGTCATCTCCTCGCCGAACATGTCGATCTTCACGACCATCCCGGGCTCGACCACGTCGTCATCGGGCGGGGTCTGCCCGACCTGCGCATTCTCGAGCAACTGGGTGAGCTGGCGGATGCGGGCTTCCATCTTGCCCTGCTCCTCCTTGGCGGCGTGGTAGCCGCCGTTCTCCTTCAGGTCACCCTCGTCGCGGGCCGCTTCGATCCGCTTCGCGATGTCGATGCGGCCCGGGCCGGAGAGCTGCTCCAGCTCTGCCTTCAGCCGGTCGTAGGCGTCCTGCGTCAGGTAGTTCGACGAGGTCGTCGCGGTCTCGCTCACGGTGTACGTCTCCTTGGTTGCGGTCGTCCGGGAGACAGGCCTACCGCACGGCGCGGAACCGAGGTAGGGCCTCCCAAACAAGGAGGTCCGGGCCCCGACCAACCTTCGCGCGGTTGGCTGCGGGTGCCCAGACCCAGGTGGTGACGCCTTAAGGATAACAACTTTCCCCGGCGACGCAGGTGACAAAGCGGTCACGGAGGGCTCAGGAGGACCGCGAGCTCCCGGCATAGTCGCAGGTCTGGACCGTGCCGGTGACGGCCCGCGTGGTGGTGTGCACCTGCACGACCCGCTGCACCGTCGCGTCGCCGGAGGCAGGGATCCGGTCCTGGGTGGTCCCCACCGTGGCGTGGTGGACGTCCTGGGCCTGGATGGTGCAGACGACGGCCCGACCGGGGGCGCGGTGGACCGAGTAGCCGACCTGCACCAGCCGGTCGCTGTCGACGTGGTAGGCGGTGTCCTGCCAGGTGACGTGCCCGAGGCTGGCCGCGAGCCCGAACCAGATGGCGAGCGCCACCCCGGCCGCGATGGCGAGGGTACCGAGCACCCAGGCACGGCGGGAGGGCCCACGGGGGGAGGAGACGGGCACGAAGCGACCTTCCGCGAGTGCGATGATGGGGCGCGTCCATTGTCCTCGATGACAGTCCGATGACGCGCTAGAGGTGTGCAGGTGGTTGATCGACTGCGACTCATGGCGGTGCACGCGCACCCCGACGACGAGTCCAGCAAGGGTGCGGCGACGATGGCGAAGTACGTCGCCGACGGGGTCGACGTCCTCGTCGTGTCCTGCACCGGGGGCGAACGGGGCGACATCCTCAACCCGCGGCTCAAGGACGATCCCGAGATCCTGCGCGACATGCCGCAGGTGCGGCGGGAGGAGATGGCGAGGGCGCAGGCCATCCTCGGGGTGCAGCACACCTGGCTCGGCTTCGTCGACTCCGGCCTGCCGGAGGGGGATCCGCTGCCGGACCTGCCGCCGGGCTGCTTCGGGCTCGAGCCGCTGGACGTCACCGCGGAGGCCCTGGTGCGGGTGGTGCGGGAGTTCCGTCCGCACGTCATGACCACGTATGACGAGAACGGCGGCTACCCGCACCCCGACCACGTCATGTGCCACACGGTGTCCATGGCCGCGTTCCGCGCGGCCGGTGACCGGTCGGCATACCCGACTGCGGGGACACCGTGGCAGCCGCTGAAGATCTACTACAACCAGACCCTGTCCAAGGGGCGCATCCAGTCCTTCCACGACGCCATGGAGGCGGCCGGGCTCGAGTCGCCCTACACGGAGTGGATCAAGCGGTGGGAGGAGCGCGGGGAGCGCACCATCACCACGAAGGTCCACT
Organism: Segeticoccus sp.; assembly: GCF_035708005.1. NCBI lineage: Bacteria > Bacillati > Actinomycetota > Actinomycetes > Micrococcales > Intrasporangiaceae > Segeticoccus > Segeticoccus sp. Next base: position 26,680 of record NZ_DASSTI010000032.1, read on the forward strand.
GCGCGGAGTACTTCCCCCAGCGGGACCGGGCGCTGCTCGCGCACGCCACCCAGGTGGATCCCGAGGGCACCTGGTTCCGGGTGCCGCTGGAGATGCAGCAGCAGGTGTGGCCGACCGAGGACTACGAGGCGGCCCTGTCCTACGTGCCGGTCGTGCCGGTCGAGGACGACCTGTTCGCCGGGCTGGGCTCCGTGGAGGAGGCCGATGCGCTGGCGGTCAAGGAGGGGCTGGAGCTCGCCTACGACGGGACGCGCCCGAGCGCGCTCCCGGGAGGACCACGGCAATGACCATCGCGGCGTTCATCCTGAACAACGGACCGAGCATCCCCCAGGGCGAGGACGAGAGCGTCACCGCCGGTGTCGGCGGGTTCATCGTTCTGTTCCTGCTCGGACTGGCCCTCTACCTGCTCATGCGCAACATGAACGCTCGGCTGCGTCGGATGCGCTGGCGCGCCGAGCAGGAGGACGCCGAGCCTGCGGAGCAGGAGGACGCCGGTCCCCGCGACGCGATGTCCGAGGGGGACGCCACGCCGCACGGCGCGGCCGCACGGTCACAGGACCGGCGCGACCGCCCGGTAGATCGCCAGTGACGCAGCCACGTAGTGCACCACGTAGCCGGCGACGGTGAACACGTGGAACACCTCGTGGAAGCCGAACCAACGCGGTGAGGGATCGGGCCGGCGGGTGCCGTAGACCACCGCGCCGAGCGTGTAGAGCAGGCCGCCCGCGGCGATGAGGCTCACCACGGCGACGCCGCCGCGGTGCAGGAACGGCCCGAAGTAGAAGACGGCCACCCAGCCGAGCGCCACGTAGACCGGCGTGTAGAGCCACCGCGGTGCCCCCACCCAGCAGACGCGGAACAGCACGCCGGCGACGGCGCCGCCCCAGACGATCGCCAGCAGGGTGCGGGCGGAGTGCCCGCGCAGCAGGAGCAGCGCGAACGGCGTGTAGGTCCCGGCGATGATGAGGAAGATGTTGGCGTGGTCCAGCCGCTTCAGCAGGGCGTGGACCCGTGGCGTCCACCGACCGCGGTGGTAGACCGCGGAGGTGCCGAACAGCAGGGCGGCCGTGGCCGCGAACACCGTGGCGCCGAGCCGGGCCTTGTCGGTGGGTGCGAGGGCGACCAGGACGATGCCTGCGGCACACGCCAGCGGGAAGACGCCGGCGTGGATCCAGCCGCGCAACAGCGGCTTGGGGAGCTGGGGTGCCATGGGGAAACCCTAACCTACGCCCCCGTAGGTTACGCCACCGTAGGCTTGTCGTGACCGGTTCGGCGCGTCGGGGAGGAGTACCGTGGCAACCGCGAAGGATCCCGCCAGGTGAGGAGTCCCAGGGAGATGCGAGGGGTGCGCAACCTGCTCTATGCCGCCTATGAGCGGCGGCTGGCGGCTCGCCTACCCCAAGCTCGTCTCCCGCGGCATGTCGGCGTCATGCTCGACGGCAACCGCCGCTGGGCTCGCGCTCGCGGAGCCGACACGCGCTCGGGCCACCAGGCCGGCGCCGACAACATCTCCCCGCTGCTCGGCTGGTGTGAGGAGGTCGGCGTCGAGGTGGTCACCCTGTGGCTGCTGTCGACCGACAACCTCAACCGGTCCCCGGCCGAGCTCACCCCGCTGCTGGAGATCATCGAGACGACCGTCGAGGGGCTCGCCGAGGCACGGCGCTGGCGGCTCAACCCGGTCGGCGCCCTGGACCTGCTGCCGGCCCGCACGGCCGAGCGGCTCAAGGAGGCGGCCGACGCGACCGCCGACGTGGACGGGATCTGGGTCAACATCGCGGTCGGCTACGGCGGTCGGCGCGAGATCGCCGACGCGGTGCGCTCGATGCTGCTGGAGCACGCCTCCCGCGGGATCTCGATCGAGGAGCTGGCCGAGATCCTCGACGTGGAGCACATCGCCGAGCACCTCTACACCAAGGGTCAGCCGGATCCCGACCTCGTCATCCGCACCTCGGGGGAGCAGCGGCTGGGGGGCTTCCTGCTGTGGCAGAGCACCCACAGCGAGTTCTACTTCTGTGAGGCCTACTGGCCCGACTTCCGGCGGGTCGACTTCCTGCGTGCGCTGCGCGCGTATGCCGAGCGCGAACGTCGCTACGGCGCCTGACCGGCCACACTGCCCGCCCCCGCTTCCCGCCTCGGCTGGCGCTCCCGCGCACCCGGGTGAGCCCGGTTGAGCCCGGTTGAGCTCGGTGCGACGCGCCGCGCAAAATCCCGGCGCGGCCCGGCAGACCGCCGTAGCGTCCGTGGTGACGCGAGGCACCGGTCCCGCGTCTCGGGAGGCCCGCCGTATGGAGCGATTCAGCTCCGGACGAAGGGCCGGTACCGGCCCGACGAGAACCTTGCGGCCGCGTCCCGGCACCCCGTCCGAGAGTCGGCGTCACGCGAGACCGTGACGCCAGAGGGAGTCGGTATGGCCACGCACAGCTCACCCCAGCGCCGGACCTTCGTCCTGGACACCTCCGTGTTGTTGTCCGACCCCCGCGCGATGACCCGCTTCTCCGAACATGAGGTCGTGCTCCCCGTCGTGGTGGTGACCGAGCTCGAGGCCAAGCGACACCACCCCGAGCTGGGCTACTTCGCCCGTCAAGCGCTCCGCCGGCTCGACGACCTGCGCATCAAGGCCGGCCGCCTCGACGCGCCGGTGCCGATCGGCGACGACGGCGGCACCCTGCGGGTGGAGCTCAACCACACCGACCCGGGCTCGCTGCCGTCGGGGTTCCGGCTCGGCGACAACGACAGCCGCATCCTGGCCGTGGCCCGCAACCTCGCCGACGAGGGGCGCCGGGTGACCGTGGTCAGCAAGGACCTGCCGATGCGGATCAAGGCCTCGGCGGTCGGGCTGGGCGCCGAGGAGTACCGCGCCGAGCTGGCCGTCGACAGCGGCTGGACCGGCATGAGCGAGCTGGCCGTCAGCGACGAGCAGCTGGACCGGCTCTATGCCGAAGGCCGGCTCGAGCACCCCGACGCCGCCGAGCTGCCGGTGCACACCGGGATCGTGCTGCTCGCCGGCAACGCCAGCGGGCTCGGCCGGGTCGCCCCCGACAAGTCCGTGCGGCTGGTGCGCGGCGACCGGGACGCCTTCGGACTGCACGGACGCAGCGCCGAGCAGCGCATCGCCCTCGACCTGCTGCTCGACCCCGACGTCGGCATCGTCAGCCTCGGCGGGCGGGCCGGCACCGGCAAGAGCGCCCTCGCCCTGTGCGCCGGGCTGGAGGCGGTGATGGAGCGACGACAGCACCGCCGCGTGATCGTCTTCCGGCCGCTCTACCCGGTCGGCGGGCAGGAGCTCGGCTACCTGCCCGGGTCGGAGAACGACAAGATGGGCCCCTGGGCGCAGGCCGTCTTCGACACCCTCGGGGCCCTCGTCTCCCGCGAGGTCGTCGAGGAGGTCCTCGACCGCGAGCTGCTCGAGGTCCTCCCGCTCACCCACATCCGGGGACGCTCGCTGCACGACGCCTTCGTCGTCGTCGACGAGGCGCAGTCGCTCGAACGTGGCGTCCTGCTCACGGTGCTGTCCCGGATCGGACAGAACTCCCGGGTCGTGCTGACCCACGACGTCGCCCAGCGGGACAACCTGCGGGTGGGGCGGCACGACGGGGTCAACGCGGTCATCGAGAAGCTCAAGGGTCACCCGCTGTTCGCCCACGTCACGCTGCACCGCAGTGAGCGCAGCCCGGTGGCGGCGCTCGTCACCGACCTGCTCGAGGGCATCGGCGGGTAGGAGGACACCAAGAGGCTGACGTCACGGCCCGGCGCGGACACTCCCGTGCCGGGCCGATCCATGTCCGGGACCGCTGTGGCGCGTGTGACAGAGGTTGCGATCAATCCGTGACCTTTCCCACAAGCACCCGGAAATTGTGGACAGCGATTTGGCTTCCGCTTGCATCTCAGGCACGGTGGGCGACGCATTTGTCTCGAAACGATAACGCAGCACCCCCTGAGGCCGCCGGTTGGCGGCCTGCTGCTTGAAGGAGCCCCCTGCCCATGCCCCAGCCCCACGACGGCCGTCACCGCAACGGCCTCCTCCGCCGCAGCCTCGGCGCCATCCGCAGGCCCGCCGTTGCGGCCACACTCGTCGCCACCGCCCTCGCCGCCTCCGCCGCCGGCTGGTCGACCGCGAGCGGCAGCTTCGACTCCGGCGTGGTCAACGCCAGCGACACCACGAACGCCCACTCCGCCTCGGCCGGCCAGACCCTGGACAGCTTTGCCGGCACCCCGCTCGACATCGAGCAGCAGCGCTCGGCGCAGCGCGCGGCCCACCAGAAGTCCGTCGCCGCCCACGCCGCCCAGGTGCGCAAGGCGCAGGCCCGCAAGGCCGCCCAGGAACGCGCTCGTCAGGAAGCCGCCCGCAAGAAGGCCGCGGCGGAGGCCGCCGCCCGCCGCGCTGCCCAGGCCCGTCAGGCCGCGGAGGCCCGCAAGGCCGCCGCCGCACGCAAGGCGGCCGCCGCCCGGCGCGCCCAGCAGCAGGAGGCCTCACGCAGCGCCCAGCGCACGGCTCCGGTGACCAGCGGGGACCCGCGCGCGATCGCGCAGGGGATGCTCCCCTCCTTCGGCTGGGACGGGAGCCAGTTCGGCTGCCTCAACGCTCTGTGGAACAAGGAGAGCGGCTGGAACGTCGGCGCGACGAACGCCTCCTCCGGGGCCTACGGGATCCCGCAGGCGCTGCCCGGGGCCAAGATGGCCTCCGCCGGCGCCGACTGGCAGTCCAACCCCGTCACCCAGATCCGCTGGGGTCTGGGCTACATCCGGGCGTCCTACGGAAGCCCCTGCAGCGCCTGGGCGCACTCCCAGGCCACCGGCTGGTACTGATCCGCCGGTCCCCAGTCCACCGCCCGGGCTGAGCCGGTCTTTCCTTCCCCGGTTCACCCCGGGCGGTGCTGTGCCTGCACGCCGACGAGGGCGGCCGCGCGCGGCGCGGGGCGGGAGCGTCCTCAGTCGCGCTGCGGCTTGGCCATCTTGAGCACGTCGAGGGCCTCGTCGAGCTGCTCCTCGGTGAGCTGTCCGGAGGCCACGTGGCCACGGTCGAGGACGACCTCGCGGATGGTGCGCCGCTCGGCGAGGGACTGCTTGGCCACCTTCGCCGCCGCCTCGTAGCCGATGTAGCGGTTGAGCGGCGTGACGATCGCGGTCGAGGCCTCCGCGTAGCCGCGGCAGCGCTCGACGTCCGCCGTCAGGCCGTCGACGCACCGGTCGGCGAGCACCCGGGTCGCGCCGGCGAGGTGGGTGATCGACTCGAGCAGGTCCCGGCCGATGAGCGGCAGCATGACGTTGAGCTCGAAGTTGCCGGCCGCCCCGGCGGCGGTGATGGCCGCGTCGTGGCCGATCACCTGGGCGCACACCATGAGCGTCGCCTCGGCCAGGACCGGGTTCACCTTGCCCGGCATGATGCTCGAGCCCGGCTGCAGGTCGGGCAGGTGGATCTCGGCGAGGCCGGCCCGCGGCCCGGACCCCATCCAGCGCAGGTCGTTGCAGATCTTGGTGAGGCCCACGGCCACCGTCTTCAGGGCGCCGCTCAGCGCGACCAGCGCATCCTGGGTGGACTGGGCCTCGAAGTGGTTCTCCGCCTCGCGGAAGGGCACCCCGGTGCGCCGGGACAGCTCGGCGATCACCATGCGGGCGAAGCCGGGGGCGGCGTTGAGGCCGGTGCCGGCGGCGGTCCCGCCCAGCGGCAGCTCCGCCGCACCCTCGGCGGCCGCGGCGATGCGCGCGCGGCCGAGCTCCAGCTGCCGGGCGTAGCCGCCCATCTCCTGGCCCAGCGTCACCGGCACGGCGTCCATCAGGTGGGTCCGGCCCGACTTCACGACGTCGGTGAACTCCTCGGCCTTGCGCGCGAACGCCTGCTGCAGGCGCTCGAGCGCCGGGTCGAGCTCCTGGTGGGCGGCGAGCACCGCGGCGACGCGGATCGAGGTCGGGAAGGTGTCGTTGCTCGACTGGCCGGCGTTGACGTGGTCGTTGGGGTGCACCTGGACGTTCGAGGCCAGCGTGGCGAGGCGCGCCACCACCTCGTTGACGTTCATGTTCGTCGAGGTGCCCGAGCCGGTCTGGTAGACGTCGATCGGGAAGTGGTCGTCGTGCTGGCCGGCGGCGACCTCCTCGGCGGCGGCGGCGATCGCCTTGGCCCGGTCCGCGTCGAGGGCCCCCAGCTCGGCGTTCACGCCGGCGGCGCACGCCTTGAGCAGGGCCAGCGCGTGGATGATCGGCCGCGGGACGGTCTGCCCGGAGATCGGGAAGTTCTCCACGGCCCGCGCCGTCTGCGCCCCCCACAGCGCATCGGCCGGCACCTGCACCTCGCCCATCGAGTCGTGTTCGGTCCGCATCTCAGTCATGGGCCCATTGTCGACCCGGCTCGCCGTACGCGTCAGTCGCGCGGACCAGCGCCCGCCCGTCGCACGCGTCCGTCGCGCGGATCCGGACCCTACAGCTTGCGCAGCCGCACGCGCCGGACCGAGTGGTCCGGTCCCTTGGACAGCACCAGCGTCGCGCGACCGCGCGTGGGCAGGATGTTCTGGCGCAGGTTGGGGGCGTTGATTCCCTCCCAGATGCCCTCGGACGTCTTGCGCGCCTCCGCATCGGACAGCACGGCATACCGGTGGAAGTAGGAGTCCGGGTCGGCGAAGGCGGTCTCCCGCAGGCGCAGGAACCGCTCGACATACCACCGCTTGATGTCCTCCACCCGCGCGTCGACGTAGACGGAGAAGTCGAAGAAGTCGCTCACCGCCAGGCCACGCACGCCGTCACCGCGCACCGGGGGCGGCTGCAGCACGTTGAGCCCCTCCACGATGAGCACGTCCGGGTGGCGCACGACCGCCCGCTCCTCGGGCAGGATGTCGTAGGTCAGGTGGGAGTAGACCGGGGCGCTCACCTCGGCCTTGCCCGCCTTGACCTCGGCGACGAAGCGCAGCAGCGCGCGCCGGTCGTAGGACTCGGGGAAGCCCTTGCGGTCCATGATCCCGCGCCGCTCGAGCTCGGCGTTGGGGTAGAGGAACCCGTCGGTGGTGAGCAGCTCCACGCGCGGGGTGTCCGGCCACCGGGAGAGCAGCTCGCGCAGGATGCGGGCCGTCGTCGACTTGCCCACGGCCACCGACCCCGCGACCCCGATGACGAAGGGCGTGCGCTCGGGGCGCTCTCCGAGGAAGTCGGTGGTGATCCGGTGCAGCCCGCCGGTGGCGCCCACGTAGAAGTTCAGCAGGCGGGACAGCGGCAGGTAGACCGCCTCCACCTCCGCGAGGTCCAGCGGCTCGCCGAGGCCGCGCAACCGCGTGACGTCGCCGTCGTCGAGGCTCAGCGGCTGCTGCTTGCGCAGCCGTGCCCACGCCGCCCGGTCCAGCTCGACGTAGGGCGACGGGATGCTCCCGTTCCCGGTCGAGCCGTGGGGCTGCGGAGTCGACGACACGCGCGCCATTCTGGCCCACCCCCGCCGCACGGCGCGCCCGCCGTCCGGCTCGTGTCCGTCGCGGGAGGCCCGCACGGCGCCGGTTAGGCTGCGCCCCATGTGCGGAATCGTGGGGTATGCCGGCCCGAAGGTCGACGGACGAGCCCAGGACGTGGTGCTCGCAGGGCTCAAGCGGCTGGAGTACCGCGGCTACGACTCGGCCGGTGTCGCCCTGGTCACCGGCGCGGAGGTGCAGACCCGCAAGCGCGCCGGCAAGCTGGCCAACCTCGCCGCCGCCCTGGAGGAGTCCCCGTTGCCGCCGTCGGCGACCGGCATCGGCCACACCCGCTGGGCCACGCACGGCGGCCCCACCGACACCAACGCCCACCCGCACCGGGGCGGCACCGACGGCAAGCTGGCCCTGATCCACAACGGGATCATCGAGAACTTCCACGCCCTGCGCTCCGAGCTCACCGACCGCGGGGTCACCTTCGCCAGCGAGACCGACACCGAGGCGGTCGCGCACCTGCTCGCCGAGCGGTATGCCGACACCAAGGACCTCACCCAGGCCATGCAGGACGTCGTGGCTCGCCTGGAGGGCGCGTTCACCCTGCTGGCCGTGCACGCCGACCAGCCGCACACCGTGGTCGGCGCCCGCCGCAACAGCCCCCTGGTCGTGGGCCTGGGCGAGGGGGAGAACTTCCTCGGTTCGGACGTCGCGGCCTTCATCGGCAGCACGCGGGAGGCGCTCGAGCTGGCGCAGGACCAGATCGTGACGATCACCCCCGACTCGGTGGAGGTCATCGGCTTCGACGGCCGCCCGGCGCAGGGCAAGGCCTTCCAGGTCGACTGGGACGCCGCGGCGGCCGAGAAGGGCGGCTACGACACCTTCATGGAGAAGGAGATCCACGAGCAGCCGCACGCCGTCGGCGACACGCTGCTCGGGCGCACCGACGAGGGGGGCCGGCTCGTCCTGGACGACCTGCGCATCCCCGAGGGGCGCCTTGCGCAGGTCGACAAGATCGTCGTGGTCGCCTGCGGCACCGCCTCCTACGCCGGGATGGTGGCCAAGTACGCGATCGAGCGCTGGACGCGGATCCCGTGCGAGATCGAGCTCGCCCACGAGTTCCGCTACCGCGACCCGGTGATCGACGGCCGCACGCTCGTGGTCTCCATCTCCCAGTCGGGGGAGACGATGGACACGCTGATGGCGGTCAAGCACGCGCGGGAGCAGGGTGCGCTGACGCTGGCGATCTGCAACACGCACGGCTCGACCATCCCCCGGGAGTCCGACGGCGTCCTCTACACGCACGCCGGCCCGGAGATCGCGGTCGCCTCCACCAAGGCCTTCCTCGCCCAGATCACCGCCTGCTACCTGCTCGGTCTCTACCTGGCCCAACTGCGCGGCGGCACGTTCGCCGACGAGGCGCAGGCGGTGATGAAGGACCTGCAGGAGATGCCGCGCCACATCCAGCAGGTGATCGACTCGATGGACCGGGTCCGTGAGATCGCCCGGTTCATGGCCGACAGCCGCGCCGTGCTGTTCCTCGGCCGGCACGTGGGCTACCCGGTGGCGCTCGAGGGGGCGTTGAAGCTCAAGGAGCTGGCCTACATCCACGCCGAGGGCTTCGCCGCCGGGGAGCTCAAGCACGGCCCGATCGCGCTGATCGAGCCGGGCCAGCCGGTCTTCGTCATCGTCCCGTCGCCGACCAGCGAGCACGGCCTGCACGGCAAGGTCGTCTCCAACATCCAGGAGATCCGCGCCCGGGGGGCCCGCACGCTCGTCATCGCCGAGGAGGGGGACGAGGACGTGGTGCCCTTCGCCGACGAGGTGATCCGGGTGCCGCGCACCCCGGTCCTGCTCGCGCCGCTGGTCACGGCCGTCCCGCTGCAGGTGTTCGCCTGCGCGCTCGCCACCGCCAAGGGCCTGGACGTGGACCAGCCGCGCAACCTGGCCAAGTCGGTGACGGTCGAGTGAGCACGGTGGGCGTGCCGTGCGCGGAGGCGACGCGGTGATCGTCGGGGTCGGCATCGACGTGGTGGACGTGGCCCGGTTCGGCGCCACCCTCGCCCGCACCCCGCGCCTGCGCGACCGGCTCTTCACCAGCGAGGAACGCCACCTCGGCCTGGCCTCCCTCGCCGCGCGCTTCGCCGCCAAGGAGGCGCTCGCCAAGTGCCTCGGTGCCCCGGCGGGGCTGCACTGGACCGACGCCACGGTGCTCAGCGACGAGAGCGGGCGCCCGCACCTGACCGTCCGCGGCACCGTCGAGCAGCGCGCCCTCGACCTGGGGGTGCAGGGCCTGCACGTGTCCCTGTCGCACGACGCCGGGATCGCCTCCGCCGTCGTCGTCGCGGAGGGCTGAACCGCCCCTTCGGAAAGGAGGCCCCTCGTGATCGAGGCGTATGCCGTCCCGGACGTCCGTGCCGCCGAGCGGCTCGCGATGGGGCGCCTGCCCGATGGTGAGCTGATGCAGCGGGCCGCCACCGGGCTCGCCGAGGTGGTGGCCGCCCGGCTCGGGGAACACCGACCCAGTGCCCAGCCGGGGACCGTCGTCGTGCTGGTCGGCCCCGGTGACAACGGCGGGGACGCGCTGTATGCCGGCGCGCGGCTGGCCGACCGCTTCCCCGTCACCGCCGTGCCGGTCACCGCCAAGACGCACGAGGCCGGCCTCGCGGCCGCCCGCGCCGCCGGTGTCACCCTCACCTCCCCGGCCGAGGGGGCGGCGGCGCTGGCGGGGGCCGACGTGGTGGTCGACGGGATGCTGGGGATCGGCGGCCGGCCCGGGCTGTCGGCGGAGCTCGAGCGGCTCATCGATGCGATCCCCGAGGACGCCTACGTCGTGGCGGTCGACCTGCCGAGCGGGGCCGACCCGGCGGGTGAGGAGCCCGCCGTCAGCAGCCTGTTCGCCGACGAGACGGTGACCTTCGGGGTGGCCAAGCCGGTGCACCTGCTCCCGGGCACCGAAGCCGCGACCGGCCGCCTCACGGTCGTGGACATCGGCCTCGACGAGGCACTGGCCGAGCTGGGGCCGACACCCGCCGTCGAACGGCTCACCCACGACGACGTCGCCCGGCTGTGGCCGCGGCCGGGCCCGACCGATGACAAGTACTCCCGCGGTGTCCTCGGGGTGGTGGCCGGGGGACAGGCCTACACCGGGGCCCCGGTCATGACGGTGACCGCGGCCGTGGAGTCCGGGGCCGGCATGGTGCGCTACGTCGGCACCGCCCGGCCCACCGACCTCGTGCGCGCGGCCGTTCCCGAGGCCGTGTTCGGCGAGGGGCGGGTGCAGGCCTGGGTCGTGGGCCCGGGCCTCGACGCCCAGGACGACTCCGGCCCCGGTCAGGAGCAGGTCGGGGCCGCCCGACGGGCGCTGGGATCGGCCCAGCCCTGCCTCGTCGACGCCGGCGGCCTGGACCTGCTCGACCGGTACACGCTGCCGCGCCGCGCCCCCACGCTGCTCACCCCGCACGCCGGTGAGCTCGCCCGCCTGCTCGGGCGGTTGGAGGGCCGGGAGATCAGCCGACAGGAGGTCAGCGACCACCCGCTGCGGCATGCCCGGGCGCTGGCCGACCGCGCCCGCGCCACCGTGCTGCTCAAGGGCTCGACCACGCTCGTGGTCGACCCGATCGAGGCCGGCACGCCCGCTCGCGCCCAGGCCGACGCACCGGCCTGGCTCGCCACCGCCGGCGCAGGGGACGTGCTCGCCGGAGTGGCGGGCACCCTGCTGGCCGCGGGCCTCGACCCTCGGGACGCCGGCAGCCTCGCCGCGCTGGTCCACGGGGTGGCCGCCCACCGGGCCAACCCGGGAGGCCCGGTGCGCGCGATGGCGGTGGCACACGGCATACCGGCGGTGGTCGCGCACCTGCTGCACCGTTCCTGACAGACTGACGACGATGACCACCGATCCGACCACCGAAACCACCCACGCGGCCCAGGAGACCGGGCGCGCCGGCACGCGGGTGGACACCGCCACGGCCCGGGTGCAGGTCGACCTCGACGCCATCCGGGCCAACGTGGCCGAGCTGGACCGGCGCGCCGGTGACGCCAACGTCCTCGCCGTGGTCAAGGCGGACGCCTACGGCCACGGGCTGGTGCCGTGTGCGCGCGCCGCGATCGCCGGGGGCGCGACCTGGCTGGGCACCGCGCAGCTGGGCGAGGCGCTCGCGCTGCGTGCCGCCGGGATCTCCGCCCCGCTGCTCACCTGGCTGACCGTGCCGGGGTCGGACTTCGCCGCGGCCGTCAACGAGGACGTCGACCTGTCCGCCTCCGCGCCGTGGGGACTCGCCGCCATCGCCGAGGGCGCGCGTCGCGTCGGCAAGCCCGCGCGCGTGCACCTGTGCGTCGACAGCGGACTCGGCCGCGAGGGCGCCTACGGGCAGGGCTGGACCGAGCTGGTCGGGGCGGCACTGCGACACCAGGCCGAGGGACACCTGCGGGTCGTGGGCATCTGGTCGCACTTCGCCTACGCCGACGCCCCGCAGCACCCGACGGTGCAGCGCCAGCAGGAGCGGTTCGAGGAGGCGGTCGCCGAGGCCGAGCGCGCCGGCATCCGTCCCGAGGTGCGCCACCTGGCTAACTCCGCTGCGGTGCTGACCAATCCGAGCGCCGCCTACGACCTGGTCCGTCCGGGTCTGGCGGTCTACGGGCTGTCCCCGGTGCCGGACGTCGGCGCCCCGGCCGCGTTCGGGCTGACCCCGGCGATGACGCTCGAGGCCGACGTCGCCCTCGTCAAGCGGGTGCCGGCCGGTCAGGGCGTCAGCTACGGGCACACCTACGTCACCTCCGAACCGACCACCCTCGCGCTGGTGCCGATGGGCTACGGCGACGGGATCCCCCGCGCCGCGGGCAATGCCGGGCCGGTCCTGATCGGCGGCCAGCGCCGGACCGTCTCCGGGCGGGTCTGCATGGACCAGTTCACCGTCGACGTGGGCGCCGAGGTCCGGGTGTCGGCCGGTGACCGGGTCGTCCTGTTCGGTCCCGGCACCAGCGGCGAGCCGACCGCGCAGGACTGGGCGGCGGCGGTCGACACCATCTCCTACGAGATCGTCACGCGGGTCGGTGCCCGGGTGCCGCGGGTGTATGCCGGGAGCGTGGCCCCGTGAATCCGGTTGTTGACCGGAAGTCGATGCTGGGGCTGGGTCTGGGCTTGGCGGGCGCGGGGGTGGCGACCGTCCTGGGCATGACCACGGACCGGCTGCTGCGCGACCGGCGCACTGCGATCGCCCTGGACCGCGACGGGGACCCGGGGCAGTACGACGTCGAGCCGGCGGAGACCCACCTCGTCCTCGCCGACGACGGGGTGCCGTTGCACGTCGAGGTCGACCTGCCGTCCGGTCGCCCCGCCGCGGCGCCGTCCGGATCGGCTGTCCCCACAGTGGTGCTCAGCCACGGCTACACGCTGAGCCTGCGCTCCTGGGTCTTCCAGCGCCGGGCGCTCACGGCGGCCGGCTACCGGGTGGTGCTGTGGGACCAGCGGGGCCACGGCCGGTCCGGCACGGGACCCAAGGCGCACTACGACGTCGACCAGCTCGGCCGGGACCTCGGGAAGGTCATCGACGAGGTCGTCCCTGACGGGCCGATCGTGCTCGTCGGCCACTCGATGGGCGGCATGACGATGATGGCGCTCGCCGTGGAGCGTCCCGACATCGTCCGCGACCGCACCGTCGGCGCCGCGTTCGTCTCCACCAGTGCGGGGAGCCTGGAGACGGTCTCGTGGGGGCTGGGATCCCTGCTCGGGCGGATGGTGCACCGGTTGGGGCCGCCGATGGTGTCCCGGCTGGCCGGCCGCCAGACCTTCGTCGACGAGGTGCGTGACCGTGGACGCGAGGTGGAGTCGTTCCTCGTCGACCGCTACTCGTTCGGCTCGCCGGTGCCGTTGTCGGTGGTGCGGTTGACGGCCGACATGATCTTCGGCACCTCGATGGAGGTGATCTCGGCCTTCCTGCCCACCTTCGACCGACACGACAAGGCGGATGCCCTCAAGGAGTTCACCGGCATGGAGACCCTGGTGCTCGTCGGCGACCAGGACCTGCTGACGCCGGCCTCGCACAGCGAGGAGATCATCCGGAACCTGCCCGGTGCGGAGTTCGTCCTCGTCGCCGACGCCGGGCACATCATCATGCTCGAGCACCCCGAGCTGGTGAGCAGCCAGCTGGAGGAGTTCCTCACCCGGGTGCTGCGCTCGGCCGAGCCGCCGGTGTCCGAGGGGGAGGGGCTGCACGGCGCCGGTGTGCGCCGGGAGGTGACCGACCTGGCGAAGAAGCGCCGTGACCGCTCTGCGCGTTCGCGGGGTCGCAGTGCCTCCTGAGCAGCAGCCCCCGGCCGTCGCCACGGGTGAGCTGACCCTCGAGACCGCCGAGCAGACCCGCGAGCTGGGCGTCCGGCTCGGCCGGCTGCTGCGCGCGGGCGACCTCGTCGTCCTGGCCGGCGAGCTGGGTGCGGGCAAGACCACCTTCACCCAGGGGATCGGCGAGGGCCTCGGGGTGCGCGGCCCGATCACCTCACCGACCTTCGTCATCGCCCGCGTCCATCCCTCCCTCGTGGGCGGCCCCGAGCTGGTGCACGTCGACGCCTACCGGATCGGCGGGTTCGACGAGCTCGACGACCTCGACCTCGACGCCTCCCTGGACGACGCGGTCACCGTGGTCGAGTGGGGGCACGGGCTCGCCGAGGGGCTGGCCGAGGACCGGTTGGAGCTGGTGTTCACCACGGAGGCCGAAGGTCGCGGGGACCCTGGGGATGACCCCAGCGGCGACGTCGCAGGAGCCGCGAGCGGGGGCAGCGGCGACGTGCCGCGGCACGTTGTCCTCACGGCGACCGGCGCCCGGTGGACCAACGGCGACGGCGCCCGCGAGGTCGAGGAGCTGGTGTCGTTACGCTGACCGGCGTGCTGCTGCTCGCCGTCGACACCGCCACCTCCGCCGTCACCGTCGCCCTGCACGACGGCACCAGGACACTGGCCGAGCAGACGACCCTGGACGCCCGGCGCCACGCCGAGCTGCTCGCCCCGGCGCTCGAGCGCGTCCTCGCCGAGACGGGGCACGGCGCCGACGAGGTCACAGCGGTGGTCGCCGGCACGGGACCCGGCCCGTTCACCGGCCTGCGCGTCGGGCTGGTGACGGCGCGCACCTTCGCCTTCGTGCGCGGCATACCGGTGTATGGCGTGTGCAGCCTCGACGTGCTCGCGCACCAGGCCTGGCTACAGCGGCGGGGCGTGGACGGCGTCGCCGCCGGCTCGATGCGGGCAGCCAGCGAGCCTGCCGCCGAGGCCGACCGGCTGCTCGTGGCGACCGACGCGCGGCGCAAGGAGGTCTACTGGGCGACGTACCGGCTCACCGAGCGCGGGGCCGCTCGGGAGGGGGAGCCGCAGGTCTCGCGTCCGGCCGAGCTGCCGCAGCAGGTCTGTTCACTGCCCACGGTCGGCCGTGGACCGGTGCTCTACCCCGAGCTCCTTCCGCAGGGGGGTGCGCCGCTGGACGTCAGTGCCGCGGCGCTGGCCGATCTCGCCGCGCGGGCGCTTCGCGGGGACGCTGACCGGGATTCCGTGCTCACCGATCCGGAACCGCTCTACCTGCGCCGCCCGGACGCCCAGCCGCAGGGTGCCCGCAAGCCGGTGCTGCACTAGCCCGCGGGCCGTCACCGTCCACGCAGCTCGGGGCTGCGCAGGATCCGCCACAGGGTGTCCCGCAGGCGTGCCGTGTCCGCGGTGCCGAGCACCTGCTCGAGGCGTTCTTCGATCCCTTCGATCGTTTGCTCGCCGGCGGCGAGGACCTTGCGACCCTTGGGGGTGAGGGTGATCAGCTTCGCCCGCCGGTCGCTCGGGTCGGGCCGGCGTCGTACGTAGCCGAGGCCTTCGAGCTCGTCGACGAGCTCGCCCATGGACTGTGGAGTCATGTTCGCCCCGGCAGCCAACTCGGTCAGTCGTGAGCCCGTCGGCTTCAGTTGGGCGAACACGGCCGAGTGGGAAGGCCTGATCGGGAAGCCTGCTCCCACCACGCCGTCGTGGATCTGGAATCCCAACAGGCTGTAGGCCTGCCCGAGCATCGCGACGGTGTTGGGCCGTTCGTGTGGCGCTGCTGGATCCCGCTGCTGATCTGTCCCCATACCCGCGACCTTACGGTAACCTGATCTTCAGGCTCCCCTTGGTTCTCATCCTGGACGGTGCCCGATGACCAGTAGTCAGTACCCCCATGACGTCTCGCTTCCCCGGACGTTTCCCCTCGCTCCGGCCGGGTACGCCCTCGGGGCCTCCGGCGTCCTCGGCGTCGCAGCCGGCGTCTTCACGCTGGCCTGGCCGCACGACGAGTCGGTCCCGGCCGATCAGTGGAGCTACCCGTTCTCCGTGACCCTGCAGCACTGGCTGAGTGGAGCACTCGGGGTCACGCATCTGCTCACGGTGGTTGGCGTGGTCGGCCTGCTGGCCATGAACGCCCACCACGGCAGCCGAGCAGGACGTGTCGGGTTGCTGATGGCTGCCAGCGGCCTGGCGCTCCTCGCCGGCTGCGAGTGGGTCGGCGGCTCGATCGCCGACCAGGCCATGACGTCCACGGCAGCGAACAGACTCAACGTCGCGTTCGGCCTCGCGTCGATCCTGGTCATCGCCGGCTGCCTGGTCGCCGGCAGCGTGATCCTCCGGCGAAGTCCCGGTCCGCGGTGGGCGACCTCGATGCTGCTGGCCTCAGGGCTCGTCTTCCTGCTGCTCGTCACCCCCGCGAACTTCACCAACGAGGCGGCTCTGCGAATGCCGGCACTGATGCTGTGGAGCTTGTGCTTCGTCCCGTTGGGGATCTGGATGGCCAAGGAGGGGCAGTCATGAACCTTCGCCGCAGCGCCGGGTCCGCGCTGTTCGCGGCCGCGACCCTGCTGGGCGGTGTCGCGGTCGCCGGCCCGGCCAGTGCCTCGGGGCCCGTCATCGATCACGAACAGATGCGGGAGACCTTCTTCGACGATTTCGTGTTCGAACTGTGTGGCATCGAGACGTACACGACGCTCACCCAGCGGTTCACGGTGAAGACCTTCGCCGACGGTTCCGAGCAGGTCCAGGTCGTCCGCACGTACGTACCGGACGATCCACGGATCCCCATCGAGAAGGGTGCAGGCAGCTCGTTCACCGCTCCCGACGGCACGCGCACGGTTGTCGGCAAGCCCATCCAGTTGATGGGAGCGCACGGGAAGGTGCGCCTGCTCGACGCCGGGTTGGTGAGCTTCGCTGACGAGCTCGTCGTCCGCGGACCGCATCCTTCCCTCGTCGAACCCGACCTGGCGCCGTACTACTGCCCGTCGTCCCCGACCTGAGTCCTCGCCGTTCCTCTCACCCGAGGGCCTGCCCCGCACGGGCAGGCCACGCTCGACTGGACTGCCTCGCTGGTTGTGCCACGCTGGCACCACCATGAAGACAACGACATTGGGCAGGACAGGACTCGAGGTCTCACGGATCGCGTTCGGCACGTGGCAGGTCTCCGGCGAGTGGGGGTCCTTCGACGCCGAGCAGGCGAAGCAGGCGATCCGGCACGCGCGCGAGCTGGGCGTGAACCTCTTCGATACCGCGCAGGCCTATGGATTCGGGCAGGCCGAGACGGTGCTCGGCGAGGCGCTGCGCAGCGAGCTCGACCGCGAGCGAGAGAGCATCGTGATCGCCACGAAGGGCGGGATCAATCCGGGCACCGACCGGCCGCGCGACTCCTCGCGCGAGTTCCTGCGCCAGGGCGTCGAGGAGAGCCTGCAGGCGCTGCAGGTCGACTACATCGACCTCTACCAGGTGCACTGGCCCGACGACCAGACGCCGTTCGAGGACACGGCCGGCTACCTGCAGGAACTGGTCGACGAGGGCAAGATCCGCCACGTCGGGGTGTCCAACTACGACGAACAGCAGATGGCGGCGTTCGCACAGACCCGTCCGGTGGAGACGTTGCAGCCGCCCTACCACCTCTTCCGGCGCCAGATCGAGGAGCGCATCCTGCCCTATGTGCGCCAGCACGACATCGGGACGCTGGCCTACAGCCCGCTCGGGTCCGGCCTGTTGACCGGGACCATGGACGAGCACACCACCTTCGAGAGCAGCGACTGGCGCTCCAAGGCCAGTGCCTTCCAGGGTGAGAAGTTCCGGCAGAACCTTGCCGTCGTCGAGCGGCTCAAGGCCCTCGCCGCCGACAAGGGGATCGACGTCGCCCAGCTCGCCATCGCCTGGGTGCTCGCCCAGGACGGTCTCGACTGCGCCATCGTCGGCGCCCGGTCGTCCCGCAACATCGAGCGGTCCTGTGGCGCGGCCGACGTGGAGCTGACGGCCGACGAGCTCGCCGAGATCGAGCGGATCGTCGCCGATGGCGTCCAGGTCACCGGCGCGGCCCCCGAGGGCGTGGCCTGAGGCTCCGGCCGGCCGATGCGCCTCGCGCCAGCGGTGTGTGGAACATCGGTGCTGCTATGACGACATGGATGTTCCACGCAGCGGGCCGGGGATGATCCTTCGCGAGCTGCGCTGGCCGGACATCCCCCAGCTGACCATCCTGGAGACCGAGCTGTTCGGCGCCGACGCCTGGTCGGAGCGCACCTGGTGGGCCGAGCTCGCCGAGCGGCCGCGCCGCTCCTACGTCGTCGCGGTCGAGGACGACCGGCCCGAGCAGGTGCTCGGCTACGCCGGACTCGACCACGCCGGTGAGGTCGCCGACGTGATGACCATCGCCGTCGCGCCGGACGCCCAGAGCCGCGGCGTGGGCGCCACGCTGTTGGGCTGGTTGGTGACCCGGGCACGCGCGTGCGGGGCGGCATACCTGATGCTGGAGGTGCGCGCGGACAACGAGCCCGCGCGACGACTCTACGATCGGTTCGGCTTCCGGCAGCTGCACGTGCGGCGGCGGTACTACCAGCCCGGCAACGTGGACGCGCTGATCCTGCGCGCCGACGTGCGGGATGGCCGGGCGCCGGCCGAGACGGAAGGAGAGGGCACGTGAGCGACCAGCCCCTGGTGCTGGGCATCGAGACGTCCTGCGACGAGACCGGCGTGGGGATCGTCCGCGGACGCGAGCTGCTCGTCGACGCGGTCGCGAGCAGTGTGGACGAGCACGCGCGGTTCGGCGGGGTCGTGCCCGAGGTGGCCAGCCGCGCGCACCTCGAGGCGATGGTGCCGACACTGGAGCGTGCCGCCGCCGACGCCGGCGTGCGCCTCGCCGACGTGGACGCGTTCGCGGTCACCTCCGGCCCCGGCCTGGCGGGTGCGCTGCTGGTCGGGGTGGCAGCCGCCAAGTCCCTGGCCGTCGCCCTCGGCAAACCGCTGTATGGCGTCAACCACCTGTCCGCGCACGTCGCCGTGGACCAGCTCGAGCATGGACCGCTGCCGGAGCCGGCGATGGCGCTGCTCGTCTCCGGTGGCCATTCCAGCCTGCTGCTCGTGCCGGACATCACTCACGACGTGCGCTCCCTCGGCAGCACGATCGATGACGCGGCGGGGGAGGCGTTCGACAAGGTCGCGCGCGTGCTGGGCCTGCCGTTCCCCGGCGGCCCGCACATCGACCGTGCCGCGCGGGAGGGCGACAAGGTCGCGATCGACTTCCCGCGCGGGCTCACCTCGGGACGGGACATGGAGCGGCACCGCTTCGACTTCTCCTTCTCCGGGCTGAAGACCGCGGTCGCCCGCTGGGTGGAGTCGCGCGAGCGATCCGGTGAGCCGGTCCCGGTCGCCGACGTCGCCGCCAGCTTCCAGGAGGCCGTGGTCGACGTGCTGACTCGCAAGGCCGTGCTCGCCTGCCGGGAGAACGGCGTGCACGACCTGATGATCGGCGGCGGGGTCGCCGCCAACAGCCGGTTGCGCGCGCTTGCCGAGGAGCGCTGCGAGGCGGCCGGGATCCGGGTGCGCGTGCCGCGGCCGAAGCTGTGCACCGACAACGGCGCGATGGTCGCCGCGCTCGGCTCCACCATGGTCTCGCGCGGGTTGTCCCCGTCCGCCCTCGACCTGCCGGCCGACTCCTCGATGCCGGTGACGGTGGTACAGGCATGAGCCACCCCAGCCCGGTGGTCCTCGACGTCGACACCGGTGTCGACGACGCGCTCGCGATCCTGCTGGCGGCACGGCACCCCGCGCTGGACCTGCGGGCGGTGACCTGCGTCGGCGGCAACGCCCCGGTCGACCGGGTGGTGCGCAACACGCTCGTGGTGCTCGAGGCCGCCGGCCGGCCGGACGTGCCCGTCGCCCGCGGGGCCGCCCGGCCGCTGCTCGAGCCGTCCCGAGATGCGCGGCACGTGCACGGCGAGGACGGCATGGGCGACCTCGGTTGGCCGGACGCCGCCGCCGAGCTCGACCCGCGGCACGCCGTGGAGCTGCTGCGCGACCTGCTCCTGCCGCTGGCCGGTGCGCCGGAGGAGGAGCGGATCACCCTCGTCACGCTCGCGCCCCTGACCAACATCGCGCTGCTGCTGCGCACCTGGCCCGAGGCCGCGGCTGGCCTGCGCCGGATCGTCATGATGGGCGGCACTGCCGGCACCGGTAACGCCACCGCCTCCGCCGAGTTCAACGTCTGGCACGACCCCGAGGCAGCGGCCGTCGTCCTCGACGTCGCCGATGAGCTGTCTCGCGGCTCCTGCGACGTCGCCGCTGGCCCTTCTCGCGGCTCCTGCGACGTCGCCGCTGGGCGGCCGCCCATCACCCTGTACGGCCTCGACGTGTTCTACGACGTCGTCGTCGAGCGTGGTCGTGCCGCCGAGCTCGTGGCCGAGGGGCGGCGCACCGGCAACCGGGCGGCCGAGCTGGGTGGGTTGCTCGTGGAGTTCCAGTGCGAACGCTTCGAGTCCGCGCACGCCACGATCGGTGACGCGGGCGCGGTCTGCGCCGTCGTCGACCCCGACGGCCTGCGGACGAGCCGCCTCCCGGTGCGGGTGGAGCTGGCCGGCAGCTACTCGCGCGGCCACACCATCGTCGACCGCCGCGACTGGAGCGGTGACCTCGCCCACGACCCGCACGGCATCGCCCCGACCCAGGTCGACGTCGCCCTCGCGGTCGACGCCAAGCGGTATGCCGACCTCTGGCTGGGTGCCCTCGGCACCCTGGAGGAGCCCGCGCGCCGCCCGACGCCGGAGTCCACAGCCGCACCCCGCCAGGACTGACCACCCCGCTCACCCGTGCGAAAGGAACCGATCTCATGGGACGCGTCGTCGTCGTCGGCTCGCTCAACGTCGACCACGTCACCCGGGTGGAGCGGCACCCCGAGCCGGGGGAGACCGTCCTGGGGGAGAGCGCCGGTCGGCTCGCCGGCGGCAAGGGCGCCAACCAGGCCATGGCCGCCCGGGCGGCCGGCGCCGAGGTGGGCGTCGTCGGGTGCGTCGGGCAGGACGAGGACGGCCGGGCCTACCTCGACCGTCTTGCCGCCGCCGGCGTCGACACCGCCGCCCTGCGCTCCACCACGGCCCCGACCGGCCGTGCCATCATCACGGTCGACGAGGCCGGGGAGAACACCATCATCGTCGTGCCCGGCGCCAACGCCGAGCTCACCGCCGACGACCTCGCGGTCCTGGACGAGCTCGGACCCGACGATGTGGTCCTGCTCCAGCTCGAGATCCCCCTGCCCGTGGTCGAGCGCGCCGTCCGCCGGGCCGGGGAGGCCGGCGCCCGGGTCGTGGTCAACGTCTCGCCCTACGCGCCGCTGGCCCCGGAGGTCGTGGCGCTGGTCGACTTGGCCGTCGTCAACGAGCACGAGGCACTGGCGCTGGCCGACTCCGGGCTCGTGCCGAAGTCGGTGCTGGTCACCTTCGGGGCCGCCGGGGCGGCCTGGGACGGCATACGGGCTGACGGGGTGCCGGTCCCGGACGGTGAGGTGGTCGACACCACGGGAGCGGGGGACGCCTTCTGCGGGGCACTGGCCGCGGCACTCGCGGCCGGCGCGGACCGTGCCGAGGCGCTGCAGCGGGCGTTGCAGGCGGGGGCCGACGCGGTCCGGCACGAGGGCGCCCAACCCGACGGTCGGCTCTGACCCGACTCAGGCACCGCGTCCGGGCGTTTCCACGGGGGACTGCTCGTCAGGCCGGGTGCACGATCAGGACGACCTGGCGTCCCTGGACCCGGGTCAGCACGATCGTGGCCTCCACGTCGCCGTGCAGCCGCAACTGCCGGCGCAGCTGCTCGGGCTCGACACTGACCCCGCGCTTCTTGATCGTCAGGCGCCCGACCCCCCGGTCCCGGAGCAGCGCGCGTAGCCCCTTGACGTTCAGCGGCAGCGCGTCGGAGATGCGGAACCGCTTGGCCCACGGCACCTCCACCATCCGTGCGGCCGCCACATAACCGACCCCCGAGTCGAGCTCGGCCCCACCCGTCGCCGCGGTGAGCGCGCCGGTCAACCCGGCCCGGATGACGGCACGGTCCGGTTCGTAGAGCCACTCACCGAGCCGGTCCAGCGACTCCGCCCACGGCACGTCGGGGTCGCACTGGCTCTGCCGCACGAGGTCCGCCCTCCCGTCCGGCGTGAGCACCAACGCCGACCGGCCCGGCTGGTGCACCAGCGTCCCCCACCAGACCACGCACTCCAGCACCTCCCCGTTGTATGACGTCCACTGCGCCTCGCTGCCCGCTGGCACCGAGCCGTGCGGGAAGGACGGACTGAGCTTGGCGCCGACGGCGGGCAGCCGCGTCGCCACGTCGCGCACGGTCTCCCATGAGGGGGAGAGCTGGTCGAGCCGGAAGATCCGGCGGGTGCGTCCGTGCAGGTCCGCGACCCCTGGGGTGCGACGAGCCGGGTCCAGCCAGGCGCCGGCGCGCCGTGCCGGCTCGCCGGTGGGCAAGGTGGTGTGCTCCGCCTGGCCGACCCGGGTCCGCGCCGCGGGCCAGTGGCGCAGGTTCACCCCCGCGATGGCGGCGGTCACTTCGTCGGCATCGACGGCGGTGACGGTGAGGTCCAGCCCGGCGAGGGCCATCGCGTCCGAGCCGATCCCGCACCCCAGGTCCCAGACCTGCTGCACCCCGGCGTCGCGAAACCGCTGGGCGTGCCGCGCGGCGACCTCCAGCCGGGTTGCCTGCTCCAGACCATCGGCGGTGAACATCATCCCGGCCGCGAAGGTGCCGAACTTGTCGACCGCCTTCGCGCGCAGCCGCGACTGGGTGAGGGCGGCAGCCACGAGGTCGGCGTCGAAGCCAGCCGCACGGAGACGTTCGCCGAGCACCATCGCCGAGGACTCGTCATACGGCGGGAGGGACTGGAGCAGTCCCCATCCCTCACCGGAGACGAGGCGCTCGACGGTCCGCAGGTCCATGGCGACATCCTCGCGCACCGGTGGTCGGGGCCTGGTGGTTAGGCTCGGGCACGTCCGGTCCGGTCGAGCCTTCCCGGGAGTTCCCCGCGTGCGTGACATCGTCGTCTTCTCCGGCAGTGCCCACCGTGCCTTTGCCACGCGCATCTGCGACCACCTCGGCATCGAGCTGTCGCCGGTGGACATCAAGCGGTTCAGCAACGACTGCCTGCAGGCGCAGTTGCTCGCCAACTGCCGGCAGCGCGACGTCTACCTCGTGCAGCCGTTGTGCCCGCCCACGCAGGAGCACCTGATGGAGCTGCTGCTGATGATCGACGCCGCGCGGGGCGCCTCGGCGGCGCAGATCACCGCGGTGATGCCGCACTTCGCCTACGCCCGCTCGGACAAGAAGGACGCCTCCCGTATCTCCCTCGGCGGCCGGCTGGTCGCCGACCTGCTCGACACCTCGGGCGCTGACCGCGCCCTGACGATGGCGCTGCACGCGCCGCAGGTCCACGGCTTCTTCTCCATGCCGGTGGACCACCTCACGGCGATCGGCGTCCTCGCCGACCACTTCCGCGACCACGACCTGACCGACACCGTCGTCGTGTCCCCCGACCTGGGCAACGCCAAGACGGCCACCCAGTTCGCCCGCCTGCTCGCCCTGCCGGTCGCGGCTGGGGCGAAGCAGCGGATCGCCGACGACCGGGTCGTCATCGACGCCATCGTCGGCGACGTCGACGGCAAGCGGGCGATCGTGCTCGACGACGAGATCGCCACCGGTGGCTCGATCGTCCAGCTGCTCGACAAGCTGGCCGAGCGGGGCTGCCCGTCCGCAGCGGTCGCCTGTACGCACGGGCTGTTCACCGGGCCGGCGGTCGACCGGCTGCGCGGCCACCCGCTGATCTCGGAGGTGGTCACCACCGACACCGTGCCGCCGCCGCCCGGGTGGCCGGAACTGCAGGTGCGCTCGGTTGCCGGGCTGTTCGCCGAGGCGATCGCGCGCATCCACGCGGGGGAGTCGGTGAGCAGCCTGTTCGACGGGGTCGACCCCACCCACGCCCCGCCGCAGCCCAAGCTGCCGATCGGCTGACGACGATGTGTGTGAGGAAACGAGCGTAGCGAGGCCCGGAGCACCGAGGAGTCGGCCGCGAGAACCTGGCTGACGACGATGTGTGTGAGGAGACGAGCGTAGCGAGGCCCGGAATGTTGGCACTCGAGTTGACCGAGTGCTAACGGACGACCTAGATTCGGACTTGGCACTCGCCCCCGGCAAGTGCCAGCGTGTTCCCGATCATGTCGACCCCCGCGACGGCGACAGGGCCGGAACCCGCGCGTGCAACCATCCAGCAGCAGTCATCAGCACTGTCCACTCGACATGTCCCGAAGGGAAGGTCACACCGTGTCGGTTTCCATCAAGCCGCTCGAAGACCGCATCGTCGTCAAGGCCGTCGAGGCCGAGCAGACCACGGCCTCCGGCCTCGTGATCCCGGACACCGCCAAGGAGAAGCCCCAGGAGGGCGAGGTCCTGGCGATCGGTCCGGGCCGCATCGACGACAACGGCAACCGCGTGCCGCTCGACGTCGCTGTCGGCGACAAGGTCATCTACAGCAAGTACGGCGGCACCGAGGTGAAGTACGCCGGCGAAGAGCTGCTCATCCTCTCCGCTCGCGACGTCCTCGCCGTCGTCGAGAAGTAAGTCGCCCACCAGCGACAACCAAAACCTTGGTATGACGCGCCCCGGCGACGTGCCTGCATGGCAGGTGCGTGCCGGGGCGCGGGCATACCCCAGTCGTGAGGCAATTCTTTGGGGCGTTTCTGCTGCCACGGCAGCGCCAACGTCCCAAAGATCTGAACGAGAGTGAAGGATTCCCATGGCCAAGACGCTGGAGTTCGACGACTCCGCACGCAAGGCGCTCGAGCGCGGCGTTGACGCGCTCGCCAACACCGTCAAGGTGACCCTCGGCCCGAAGGGCCGCAACGTGGTCATCGACAAGAAGTGGGGCGCCCCGACCATCACCAACGACGGCGTGACCATCGCCCGCGAG
>NZ_DASSTI010000033.1:0-7112 GCF_035708005.1 Segeticoccus sp.
GGAGCGCTGTTCAGCGACGGCGCGCTCCCCATCCTCGCGGTGTTCTACGTCTGCATGGGCGCGACCATCGAGGTGCGCCAGACGCCGTACATCGTGAAGAAGGGCGGCGCGCTGTTCCTGACCAAGGTGCTCGTCGCGGTCGTCATCGGGGTGATCCTCGGCCGGTTCCTCGGCGAGACCCCGGTGACCTCGGGCTTCTTCGCCGGGATCTCCACGCTGGCCGTGGTGGCCGCCTTCAACGACACCAACGGTGGCCTCTACATGGCGCTGATGGGGCAGTTCGGGAAGGGCGAGGACGTCGGTGCGTACTCGATCATGAGCATCGAGTCCGGGCCGTTCCTGACGATGCTGACGCTGGGGGCCGCGGGGCTCTCCGCCTTTCCCTGGCAGGCGCTGCTCGGCGCGATCCTTCCGCTGCTGGTCGGCATCGTGCTGGGCAGCCTGGACCAGCAGCTGCGCGGGTTCCTGGGTGCAGCGGTCCCGGTGATGATCCCGTTCTTCGCCTTCTCGCTGGGCGCCGGCATCGACCTGGCGAGCATCTGGCAGACCGGCCTGCTGGGCATCCTGCTCGGCCTGGTGGTGGTGACGGTGACCGGAGCGTTCCTGTTCGTCGCCGACAAGGCCACCGGCGGGAAGGGCACCACAGGACTCGCCGCCGCCTCCACCGCGGGCAACGCCGCGGCGGTGCCGGCCATCGTGGCCTCCGCCAATCCCGCCTACCAGCCGGCCGCTGCCCAGGCGACTTTGCTGGTGGCCACCAGCGTCGTGGTCACCGCCGTGTGCGTGCCGTTCCTCACCGCCTGGTGGGCTCGCCGGGTCGGCGTGCCCGACGCCACCGCCAGCGACGCGGCAGCCCTGACCGAGTCCGGTGCGACCACCGACCCGGCCGCGCCGGCGGGCCGGCCGGAGGGCACCCTGGCCACCGACGGGCAGCGTGCATGACGCAGAGCAGAACCGCTGCCGATGAGGTTGTCGAGGCCCTCGTGGTCGCCGACGACCTCACCGGCGCGGCCGACACCGCCGTGGCCTTCGCCGCGGCGGGTCGGCCCACCCAGGTGGCCTTCGCCGGCACACGGCCGAACCACCACCGCGGACAGGCAGGCCGCGGGCCGGCACAACGCCCGCCGGCCGTGCTCGCCCTGGACACCGACTCCCGGCGCCACACGGCCGGGGACGCGGCCGCCGCCGTGACCGCCGCGCTGCGGACCGCGCCGCCGGCGCGACTGCGAATGAAGAAGATCGACTCCACCATGCGCGGCAACATCGGCGCGGAGACGACCGCCGCCCTCGATGTGCTCGGCGGCACCCTGGCTCTCTGCGCGCCGGCCTTCCCCGCGGCGGGACGGCAGACCCGCGGCGGCGTGCAGTGGGCCGCGGGCAGCCGGATCGGCTACGTCGCCGACTGCTTCACCGGGCTCCGGGTCGTCAACGTCGGTCTGGACGCCGTGCGCGCGGGCCGCGGCCAGGAGGAGCTGCTGCGGCTCGCCGCCGACGAGCCCACGGTGGCCGTCGTGGACGCCGAGACCGACGAGGATCTCCACCAGGTCGTGCGGGCCGGCGCGGCCCTCCCGCACGACGTGCTCTGGGTCGGCTCCGGCGGGCTGGGCGCCGCCTTGGCGCGCGTCACCCCGGCGCCGGGGACCAACGAGACGAGCAGCCGCCCAGCCGGGAACCGACCGACCGGCGTCGAGGGGCCCGCGCTGGTCATCGTGGGCTCCGCAACCACCGTGGCCACCGCGCAGGCGGACACGCTCGTGGCGGCCGGTGCCGCCGAGGTGGCCGTCCCCGCCGGCGCGCTGCTCGACGGCCAGGCCGACCGCTTCGCCGAGCGGGCCACGGGTCTGCTGGCGGACGGGCGCGACGTGGTGGTCAGGATCCTCTCCGACGGGCGCATCGAGCCGGGCCACGGACGCCGCGTCGTCGAGTCGCTCGGTGCTGTGCTCGCCCCGGTCGTCGCCGCGGCTCGTCCCGCCGCGATAGTCGCGACCGGCGGGGAGACGGCCCTGACCCTGGCCCTGGCGGCCGGCGCCCACGGGCTCGAGGTGCACGCCGAGCTGGAGCCCGGGGTCGTGCACAGCACCCTGACCGGCGGCCCGGGTAGCACGATCGTGACCAAGGCGGGCGCCTTCGGCGACGCCGGAACGCTGGTCCGGTCCCTTGGAATACTCAGAGTTGGAACCGACCACGATCAGGAAGGGCTTCGATGAGCAATCGACCAGTGATCGCACTCACCATGGGAGACGCGGCCGGGATCGGCCCCGAGGTCGTCGTCAAGGCAGCCGCCCACCACGACCTGGCCTCCTTCTGCACGCCGGTGGTCGTGGGTGACCTGGCGCGGCTGCGGCGCGCGGCCGCGCGGTGCGGTGTCGACGTGGAGCTCGAGGCGGTCAGCGACCCGCGCAAGGCGATCCCGGGCCGGGGACGGCTCGCCGTCCTCGACGTGGGCGGCGTCCCGGAGGACCTGCCGTTCGGTGAGCTCTCGGCGGCGGCCGGCGAGGCGGCGTACCGGTTCATCGAACGCGCCTCGGCGTTGGCCGTCGCCGGCGAGGTGGATGCGATCTGTACCGCACCGCTCAACAAGGAGGCGCTGCACGCTGCCGGCCACAAGTTCCCCGGCCACACCGAGCTGCTGGCGCACCTGACCGGCACCCCGGAGGTGTCGATGATGCTGACCGCCCCGAACCTGCGGGTCATCCACGTGACCACGCACATCGGCCTGGTCGACGCGGTAGACAAGATCGAGCCGGACCTGGTCTACCGCACCGTGCGCCGTGGCTACGACACCCTGCGGAAGGCCGGCATCGAGCAGCCGCGGATCGCGGTCTGCGGCATCAACCCGCACGCGGGCGAGAACGGGCTGTTCGGACGCGGCGAGGAGGAGCAGAAGATCACGCCGGGCCTCGAGCAGGCGCGCGCCGAAGGCATCGACGCGCTCGGACCGCTGCCCGCCGACACCGTGTTCTTCCGGGCCGGCCGCGGCGACTTCGACCTCGTGGTCGCGATGTACCACGACCAGGGGCATGGCCCGATCAAGGTGATGGGCCTCGAGGCCGGCGTGAACATCACCGTCGGGCTGCCGGTGATCCGCACCAGCGTCGACCACGGCACCGCCTTCGACATCGCCGGGACCGGGAAGGCGGACGAGCGCAGCATGGTGGAGGCCATGCGCCAGGCCGCGGAGCTCGCTGCCCCAGAGGGCGCCGGCGCGGGTGCGTGAGATGTCCGGCGGGCTCAGCGGCGACGAGCGCCGCGAGCGGCTGCTCGCGCTGGTGACCCAGGGCGTGAACCGTGCCGATGACCTGGCCGCCACGCTCGGGGTCACGGTCTCGACGATCCGGCGCGACCTGGGCCGGCTGGTGTCGGAGGGCCGGGTGGTGCGGACGTACGGCGGTGCGGTGGCCGGCCTGCAGGCGGTCTCGGAGGCCCCGCTGGCCGAACGGGCCCGGCAGCACCGCGCCGCCAAGGAGGCCATCGGCCGGCTCGCCGCCTCCCTCGTCGAGGACGACCAGACCCTCCTGCTGGACGCCGGTACGACGGTGGCACGGCTCGCCGCAGCGCTGCGCGGCAGGTCGGGACTGACCGTCGTGACCTCCGGGCTCAGCACCGCCGAGGAGCTGGAGCCGGTGCCCGACATCGAGCTGTACCTGCTCGGCGGACGGGTCCGCCGCATCAGCCAGGGACTGGTCGGCCCGCTCGCCGAGGCGGCCCTGCGCCGGATCACCGCGGACACGGTCTTCCTGGGCGCAGACGGGCTCGATCCCCGGCGCGGCATCTGCGAGGCGACGCTGGAGCAGACCCATCTCAAGGAGCTGATGGCCGGGTCGGCCGGGCGCGTCGTCGTGCTCGCCGATGCCAGCAAGTTGGGCGTGGCGCCGTTCGAGGCGTGGGCGCCGCTGGACCCGCCGTGGACGCTGGTCACCGACTCCGGCGCGGACCCGGCGATGCTCGAGCGGTTCGGGACCGCCGGGGTCACGGTCCTGGTCGCGGAGGTGCCGGACGCCGTGGAGGCGACCGCCTGAGCGCGGCGGCGATATCGTGGCAGCGGCCCTTCGGAAGGGCCGTTCTGAGAGTGGGTGGTGCCGCATGGCCACCGTGCGCTACATCGTCGACGACGTGACCGCCGCGATCGGCTTCTACAGCGAGCGTCTGGGATTCCGGGTGGTCATGCACCCGGCGCCGCAGTTCGCGATGCTGGTGCGCGATGACCTGCGCCTCAACTTGGTCTCGCCGGTGACTGCCGACCAGCCCGGCGGCGGGTCGAGGCCGATGGCCGACGGCACCGCGCAGCACCCGGGCGGGTGGAACCGCTTCGCGCTCGAGGTCGAGGACCTGGAGGAGACCGTCGCCGCGTTGCGCGCGGCGGGCGTGGCCTTCCGCAGCGGGATCATCGACGGGGTCGGCGGTCGGCAGGCGCTCGCCGAGGATCCGTCGGGCAACCTGGTCGAGCTCTTCGAGCCCACCATTCCTCAGGCCCGAGAACGCGCCGCCTTCACCGAGGCCGACTAGATGAGCACCGGCTACACGGTCCGGCCGATCGGCCATGTCGAGTCCACGCTCACCGAAGTGGACGAGGCACCGAACCAGTCCGGCCGCGACGGCGCTCCCCCAGCCTGGCTGGTCCTCGACTCCGAGATCGTCGAGGGCGCCCGCGACCTCCGACCCGGCCAGGAGATCCTGCTGTTCACCTGGCTGCACCTCTCGCCCCGCGACGAGCTCTCCACCGTGCCCGGTGACGACCCCGGCGGCCCCGAGCGTGGCGTCTTCAGCACCCGGTCACCCAACCGCCCCAACCCCGTCGGTCTGCACCGCGTGACCGTGCTCGCCGTGCAGCCGGGGCGCCTCCGGGTCAGCTCTTTGGAGGTCGTGGACGGGACACCGATCCTCGACATCAAGCCGCCGATCCGCCCGCAGGAGAGGTAAGCGGCGTCACCCGCGCGGGCGCGGGATGCGGGCCATCGGCACCAGCCGGGCCAGCTCCGGTGACGGCGCGATCGCCAGCTCGGTCTGCAGCCGGCGCCGGTAGCCCTCGTACTCCTGGACCGCGGCGGCCGGGTTACCGGCGCGCAGGTGGGCCCGGATCGCGATCGCGTGCGCGCTCTCCCGCAGCGGCTCCAGCGCGACCGCCTCGAGCGAGGCAGTCAGCGCCAGCTCCGGCTCGCCGCCGAGCAGCTCGCGCTCGGCGAGCGCCTCGAGCGCCCGGATCCGGATGTGCTGCAGCCGCTCCTTCTCGAACAGCACCCAGTCGTCGTACCAGCCCGGCAGCAGGTCGGCCGAGGCGAGCCGCACCAGCGCCTCCCGGGCGTCGCCGTCGGGCGACTGCCCGATCCCGCCCAGGCTGTGCAGCATGTCCTGCACGTCGACGCTGACCTCGGGGGCGAGCGCGAGAGAGGTCCGGCCCACCTCCAGCATGTCGCCGACCAGCTTCCTGCTGCGCAGCACCGCCGCCCGCAGGCTGGCCAGCGCCCGGTGCTCGGGGGTGTCCGGCCACAGCATCCCGGCGACGTAGGACCGGGACCGCCGGCCGCGCAGGGCCAGGAAGGCCAGCAGCCGCTGCTCGCGACGGGCGATCTCGACCGAGTGGTCCTCGACGCGCACGTCGAAGCATCCGAAAAGCCTGAGCTGCAGCCGGCCGGCTGCGACCGTGACGCCGACTCCTGGCATCTCAGCCCCCTCCCCGCTGGGATGCGCACACCCGCCGGACCCCCGACGAATCCGCGACAGCTTTCACTGTTGAGGCGGATGGTGCAGGTGTCAAGGCTGAGGTCTGCGAAGCCGGTGGACTGCTCCCGAGATGGGCCGAATGCCCCCCCGCGGAAGCCTCAGATGCCCAGGGCGGCCAGCCACTCGTCGAGAGCAGAGTGCAGCTGGTCGGCGCTCGTCACCGCCCGCACGTCCGGGGTCGCGGCCGTGCCGGCCCCGGTGATCCGGGCCAGCATCGCGCCACCCGCGCCGTGCCTCCAGACGCTGATCACCAGCACGCCGTCGGCATCGGCGACCGGTCCCCCCGGTTGCTCCACGATGTCCCCAATGTGGACGTTGGTCCGAATTCCCCCAAGAACCGTTGTAGCACGGATCGCACCGCTGACCACATCGATCACACCAATCTCCGAGCGCGCTCCCGGGGGGCGGAGCCCGCTGTCACGGACCTGTCACGCGGCTGTCACGCCCGGGTCACGTGCCACCGCGTCGAATGACGAACACGGTGCACCACTGGTGAACCCGCGTGGCCCCCGAAGTGTCGGGGGCCACGTTCGCCCTTCCCGAAACCCGAAGGGGGACCGGATGCTTCCTACGACCAGCCTCGATGAGAACAGCTCGCTGACCGCCCCCATGGCACCCCGGCCCGACGCCGAGGCGACCGGCGCGAGCACCCCGCTGCCCCCGGGCACCTTGACCGCCTCCGCGTTCACAGACGCGGAGATGCTGCCCCGTCGTGACCCACGACCGGAGGTCGGCTGGCGGCGGACGGTGTACCGCGCCTCCCGCGGTCGGCTCAACACGGGGCCCGGTCCCGACGAGCGGCGGTACGCCGAGATCGAGCGGCGACTGTGCACGCCGATCCAGGGATCCCGGCGCGTGGTGGTGATGAGCCGCAAGGGCGGGGTCGGCAAGACCACCATGACCCTGGCGATCGGCGGCGTGCTCGCAACCGTGCGCGGCGACCGAGTGGTGGCCGTCGACGCCAACCCCGACGCGGGCAACCTGGCCCACCGGGTCGCGCCGCCGCGAGGCCGCACCATCACCGACGTGCTCGCCGACATGGACAAGATCGAGAGCTACGCCGACCTGCGCTCCTACCTCTCCCAGGCGCACGAGTCCCGCCTGGAGGTGCTCGCCTCCGACGACGACCCGCGCATCGGGATGGCCCTCGACCGCAGCGACTACCACCGGCTGATCGGCATGCTCGACCACTTCTACAACCTGATCCTGCTCGACACCGGGACGGGGATCCTCGACAGCGCCAACCAGGGCCTGCTGTCGGAGGCCGACGAGCTCGTCGTGGTGCTGCGCGCCGGGATCGACGGAGGGCGTGCGGCCGCGCTCACCCTCGACTGGCTGGAGGAGCACGAGCACCAGGACCTCGTCGAGCGCGCGGTCGTGGTGATCAACGG
>NZ_DASSTI010000034.1:0-35288 GCF_035708005.1 Segeticoccus sp.
GGAGGACCCCAGCATCCGGGTCGCTGCCGTCGACAACAACTTCCACCAGTTCGAAGTCTTCCTCGAACCCCGGGTGGACGAGCGCATCGTCGACCGCCAGACCGCCAACGAGGAGCTGTTCCAGGCCTACTTCGACAAGCCGGAGTTCCGGGCCCTGACGCTCAAGTGGCTCGGACGGGCGCTCTACGACGGCATACGCGCCGAGAGCAGCTGAGCCGATACCGCAGGCAGGCCAACAGCATGGCGTTGCGAAGGTGGCCTGGTAGCCGCCGTCAAGGAACCGGATTCAGTGTCGGGTTCAGGCGGACTGCCCTTGCAGTCCCATCTCTGCGTCACGGGTTGAGCCAGGGACGCGCATTTCGAAGGTGTCGGTGACGACGGTGTAGTCGAAGTAGCCCATGCGGGCGATGGGACGGATCTTCGGGATGTCGAGTTTGCCGTCGGGGGTGACGACGGTGTCGTCGATGTGGATGCGCTCGACGCGGGCGAAGACGACGTCGATGGTTCCGACGTTGCTGTCGCCGATGAGGCGGTGGGTGGACATGTAGCGGCACTCGAAGTGGACCGGGCTTTCGGCGACCATGGGCCCGGGGGCCATGTCTGCGGCAGCGCGGGTGACACCTGCGCGGTCGAACTCGTTCTCCTGTGGTGGGAGGGCCATGGCGCTGATGTTGACGGCCTCGCGCAAGTTCCAGGTGGCCATGTTCCAGACGAACCAGCCGGTCTGCTCGGCGTTGAGGACGGTGTCCTTGCGTCGCCCGTCGGGGTACTGGTTGGCGGAGAACATGACCATCGGTGGGTCGAAGGTCAGGTTCTGCCACTGGCTGTAGGGAGCCAGGTTCTCGACGCCGTCCGCGCTGATGCTGGAGAGCCAGCCGATCGGGCGGGGAACCGTGCAGCTCTTGAAGGGGGAGTAGGGCAGCGGGTTCTGCTCGAGTCCTGGGCTGTACTTCACAGGGTCTCCTTGGCCAGTGGTGTGGTGGTGGGAGCCGACAGCTCCTCTTGGGGGTGCTGTCGCACCGAGCGGGACAGCAGGTAGTAGAGCCCGCCGGCCACGATGAGGCCGAGCAGCCAGGCGACTTCGGCGCCGCCCATCCAGTTGGCGACCGGGCCGACGTACAGGCTGCTGTTCATGAACGGGATCTGGATGATGACGCCGATGGCGTAGGCGACGATGGCGCCGGTGTTGAACCGACCGTAGGTGCCGTTCGGTTCGAACAGCTGGTTGATCTCGTAGCGTTCGCGTCGGACCCAGTAGTAGTCGACCAGGTTCACCGCGGACCACGGGGTCATGAAGTAGAGCAGGAAGAGCAGGAAGTTCTGGAAGGTCGCCAGGAAGTTGCTGCTGGCGGCCAGGGCGATGGCCAGCGCGGCCGCGGAGATCAGGCAGATGTAGACGGCGCGGTGGCGCGGGGTGATGCGGGACTGGCCGGTCAGGCTCGTGACGATCGTGGCCACGGACATGTAGCCGCCGTAGGAGCTGAGCGTGTTGCCAGTGAGCTTGCCGCACAGGACGGCGAGCAGCACGAGCACCCAGAACGGTCCGCCCAGGTCGGCCAGGTAGCCGACCTGGTTGTCGGCGAACGCCGCGCCGCCCATGGCGGCGGCGAAGCAACCGAGCACCATGGCCAGTGATCCGCCGGTCACGCTGCCGGCGAAGGTCCAACCGATCGTGGAGGACTTGCGGGTCTCGGCCGGTAGGTAGCGGGAGTAGTCGGCGATGTAGGGCCCGAAGGTCAGTTGCCAGGAGGCCGCCAGGGAGACTCCGAGCACGAACGGCGCCGCGGCGAACGCGGTGTCGGTGAACAGGGTGCCGGCGTGTGGGTCGGCGAGAATGCGCACCAGTAGGCCGACCACGATGACGCCGCTGAGGACGGCCGCCAGGTGGGAGAACCGGTGGATGTGGCGGTACCCGAAGATCGCCAGCACGGTCGACATCAGGGCGAACAGCACTGCACCGAGCTCTCGGGAGATGTGCAGAAGGCTGGCTAGGGCCTGGGCGCCGAGGACCAGACCGGTGGCGTAGAACCCGAGGAAGATCATGAGCGCCAGGACCAGTGGCAGCGTGGCGCCGAAGTAGCCGAACTGAGCTCGGCTCTGGATCATCTGCGGGACGCCGAGGCGGGGTCCTTGGGCCGAGTGCAGGGATGTGAAGAATCCCCCCAGCACATTGCTGATCACGATGGCGGGGACGGACCAGGCCGGGGTGTTGCCCAGCACCACGAACAACGCCCCGGTGACCACCGCGGTGATCGAGGTGTTGGCGGCGAACCACACGAACAGCAGACTCTTGGGCGACCCGTGCCGTTCGGTTTCGGGAATGTGGTCGATGGACCGTTGCTCGACGGTGGTTGCTGGTGGGGCCATGTGGCATCCCTCGCCTTCGCTGGAGGAGCGGAGTCCGGCCGTCGTCGACGACCAATGAGGGATATGCAACCAATATATCGGTCGCGTGACAAGGGCTACGATGAAATTCGTCAGACGCCGGCCGCCGGTGGCCGGCGGGGAACCGCGGAATGGATCGAGCAGGGGAGAGTGACGTTGCGTCAACTGGGCAAGGCCGACCAGGCATACGAGGCGATCGAGCGGATGATCGTCTTTGAGGACCTGGAGCCGGGGACGTTGGTCTCGGAGTCGTTCCTGATGGACAAGACGGGGCTGGGACGGACCCCCGTGCGGGAGGCCCTTCAGCGGCTGTCACGCAGCAGGATGGTGGAGATCCACCCCAACAAGGGCGTTCTCATCCCGCCCACCTCCGTCGAGGCTGAGCTGCGCATGCTCGAGCTCCGTCGTGTGCTCGAGGCTCTGGGCGTCCGACTGGCGTGCCGCAACGCGCACGAGGCCGACCGCCAGGAGATGGGGCACATGCTCAAGCGCCTCGCCGCTGACCGCTTCAGCCTCCGCGACTACGCCGACACGGTCAAGGGCACCCATGAACTGATCGTCAGGGGCGCGCATAACGAGTACCTCGCGGACGCCATCGCGCCGCTCCAGGGGCTGTCGCGGCGCTTCTGGTTCAACCACGTGGTCGACGAGGAGACTGAGATCAAGGCCGGCTCCAGCCTGCACACGGCCATCCTGCGCGCCATACTCGATCGAGACCCGGACGCCGCCGAAGCGGCCTCCCACGAACTCAACAACTACCTCGTCGACTTCTCCTACGCCACCCTTCGTCGCAGCACATCCTGAGCGCCGACGAAGATCGGCCTTGGTTGGGAGATCGAGTGGGGAGATGGGCTCATCCGCTGAGACTGCTGCCGGCCCACCCCACGGTCGGGCGGCTGGTTGGTACACGCTGGGTACACATGGCGGTGATGATCGGCGTCATCCCACGGCAGGTGCTGAGATGCCATCCTCGCAGGTCACGGCCATGCTTGGCGTCTGCGAGCACGTCGTGCACCGGCTCGATTCGCCCTCTCAAGGCGCTGCGGCCGTCTGCTCGGCCGCTTGCCCTGCCAACTCCTCTTGGGCGATCCGCGCGGTGGCATCCCCACGCAGGGCGTCCACCTGAGCCTGCAGCCGATCTGCTATCGCCCGGTCCCGCTCTGCGGTGGCTCCTTGGTAATAGAGCGCCATGTTGGGAGTGCTGTGTCCCAGCCGCGATTGCATCTCGCGCACGGTGGCCCCAGACTGCGCCCCTAGCGTGGCGGCGGTGCGGCGCAAATCGTGCCAATGGAGTCCAGGCTTGCCGATTGCCTCGCGGGCGGCGAAGAAGCCGTAGGCGCGCTTCTCGTAGGTTCGGCCGTCCCGGCGCTCGGTCCGGGCAGCGCGGCCGTACAGCGCCGAGGGGGCCAGCAGTTGGCCATCCCGTCCGGGGAAGACCAAGGCGTCCCGGTCGGCGCCGGGCAGGTGGGACAGGTGTCCACGCAGCGCCTCGACCACGAGCGCCGGCATCGCCACGGTCCGTTTGCCGGCGACGGTCTTGGGTGGCCCAGCTGACTTGGTGCCGCCGGCGCGAATTGCGGTACGGACCACCCGTAACTCGCAGCGGCCAAGATCCACATCCCGGCGGCGCAGGGCGGCGGCCTCACCGAAGCGGAGTCCACACAGCCCGCACAGCAGCGTCATGGCGCGGTGCTGTGCCGGCATCGCTTCAGCAAGGGCGAGCAACTCCGACAGCGTGAGCACCTCAGCCTCGCGTTTGACGGTGGAGCGACCACCGGATCGGATACGACAGGGCGATCGCGGGATGAACTCGTCGTCCTCGGCCTGGCGCATGATTGACCCTAAGACCTGGTAGGCGTGTGCCCGTGCGGTCGGCGTGCGCTGACCGTAGCTGCTGAACCAGGCGCGGACATCCTGCCGGGTGATCTCGTCCAAGAGCATGTCTGCGAACCAAGGGAGCAGGTGTCGGTTGAGGCTTGCGGCGTAGCTTGTCCTCGTCGTTGGGCGAAGGTCGTGTCGGCCGTCGAGCCACGACTGAGCGTACGCCGCGAAGGTCCGCTGGCGGCGGCGCTCGTCGTTCCTCTCGACCTCTTGGGCGCGCGCCTTCACCGCGGTCCATGCACCGGTCGAGATCAGCCGTCGTTCGCCAGCCAGCCAAGCTTCGGCGTCCTCGCGGGTGTTGAAGGTGTACGGGGCGTTGTGGAGAGCAGCGTCGGGTCCGGTGTACCGGGCCCGATGACGCCCGCTGGGAAGCTTGGTGATCTGCCCGAAGCCGCGCTTGCCCGTCGCCTTCGCCATGCTCCGTAGTGCCCCTCGTGTCGGATACGTGTCGGATCGTTGGCGGTCGATGTCCTTTTCCGTCCACTCGTGTCCGCATGGTGGTAGAGGCATTGCCGCAGGTCACAGCCTATATGTGTCGGATGGGAGTGCGTAAGCCGCGTGTCGGATCGCCAACCTGAACTTGTTTCGAGTCCCTTCACGTCCACCACGGCCAAACGGCTTGTGACTGCTGGCGGTCGTACGCGGCGGAAAGACGCATCAGTTGGTCAGGTCGTGGTCGAGGTCCACGCCCGGATCCACTGCCGTCATCACGCTGCCTTGTCAGGATCGCTTGCCACGGACCCCGGAACAGGGACTGAACACCGGTCAGGCGGTGTCCCGGGGTGAGTTGAGACACCGCCTGAGCCGATGTTGGTGGGGCGTGACTACCGCTGGTCCGGCGCGCCGGAACACACGAGATCGCCGTGCGGGCGTGACGCCACAGCTGGTGGCGCCTTGCAAGGGAGCAGAGTGGCGCGCGGAACCAGCGGCCGCCCGGTACTCGGTGACAAAGGAGCGCTGACCCGATCACCTCCTGTTCATTTCTCGGGTTGGATCGTTCATCGCGGGACTGCATACGGGGGTGAGCGTTGCCGGGACCACCCATCGACGCAGGGGCGGGCGGACCGGTCACCCGGGGACGAGACGCCCACGAGACCGGGCACCGGCGCACCCCATCGGTGGTCGCCGGCGCCGCGGCCGGCCGTGCGGACGGGGGGATGAGGCCATTGGGCGGTGATGATCGCGTCGAACTCAAGGTTCAGCAGTTCCTCGTCGTCACAGACCAACGCCCAGAACTCCTCCTCGAGGGCCAGTGCGGCGTTCTCGATGTCGGCGTCGGTGACGTGCTCGGCACTGGTCGTGGTCGTGGGCACCGTTGCGGGTCGCATCGTCGACACCACCTGCGGGATCGGTCAGGTGTTGATCGCCTGCCGGCCGGAGTCGCCGGTGGAGATCTCGATCTTGCGGGGCTTGGCCTGCTCGGCCACGGGGATCCGCAAGGTGAGCACGCCGGCGTCGTAGCCGGCCTCGATCCGGTCGGTGTCCAGGTTGTCGCCCAGCACCAGCTGCCGGCTGAACGTGCCGCGGGCTCGCTCGGCGGCGATCATGTCGCCGGTGTCCTGCCGGGCGGGGCGCTCGGCCTTGACGGTGACCACGTTGCGCTCGACGTCTAGGTCGATCGCGGCCGGGTCCATCCCGGGCAGGTCGAACTCGACGACGAAGGTGTCGCCCTCGCGCCAGGCGTCCATCGGCATCGCCGCGGGGTGGGCCAAGGTGCCGTTGCCGTTGAACATCTGCCGGGTGAGCCGGTCCAGCTCGCGGAACGGGTCGGTGCGCATCAGCATCTGTGCCATCGGTGATCCACTCCTTCCAACAGTCCTGCCAGTGCCACCACTTCTTCTATGGTGGCGGCTATAGATTTGATATAGCACGTGTGGAACACTGAGGCAAGAGCGCACCCAAACAAATCCCGTATGGAGGTGAGCAGCCGGTGATCCTGAAGGAGGTGTCGGTGGAGCGGCTGGCCTTCACCTGCGGCGGCTGCAGCCGGGCGTGGTCGGACGACGACGACGTGCAGCACGTCCAAGACACCGCCGCAGGTGACTGGGGGACCCGGCCAGGATCGGAGAAGACTGCGGCCCGCGCCGGCGCGCCGCTGCTGACCGGGGCCGGCACAGCCAGCTGCCGGACAGGTCGGCGGCCACCGAGATCCCGTACACGCCGCGGCCGGTCTCGACCGGGCTCACGGCTTTGCCTCGCAGCGGCTCGCCGATCATGCCGCCACCCCCACCGCCACCGGTGACGACGACAGCGATCAGGATGACGTCGACCACGACGGGAGGAACCCGCAGTCATGACTCCGATGAACAGCCCCAACCAGGATGACCAGCCCGCGGATGTCACCGCTGAGGTGCCCGAGGCAGACGCCGCCGAACAAGCCACGCCCGCCGTCCCCGACGCCGTCGACGCCGACGACCCCGGCTACACGAACGACGCAGGGCACACCGCCTCACCACCCGACCAGCCGCAAGAGGCCGACCCGGCCGACGCTTGGGAACAGACCCTTCCCGTGACCGGGGAAGACGACGATGACTACGACTACGACGGCACCGCAGACTCGGCCACCTGAGCACGCAACCGCCTGGCGCCGGCCGCCCTCGCCCTCCACGCCGCCCTTCTCATGGGCACCCTTCTTGCCCGGCTGGCAGTAGAACGCATCGAACCCGTGGAAGGACCTGAACATCACCCGGTGGGACTGGGTGTCGGACGCCCGGTGGACCGCCTTGCCCGAGTGCGACAGCCGGATCACCTCGGTGTTGGGGTCGGCCGCGGCGGCGGGAAGGGGGACGCCAGAGTTTGCCGCACCGTGCGCCGGTGCACCCGGTGCTCGCTGGCCAGCTTCCGGATCGACCAGCCATGCCGGCGGTGGTCACGCCGGATCGCCTCAAACAGCTCCACCCGCGACCTCGCTCCCATGCGCTGGCCCCCGTCGCTCGCCGAAACGGTCCCGACAACGGGCCACCCGCAACCGGGTGGGGCCAGGCCAGGCCGTCACACCGGCGTGTCGCCCCCACGGGTGGGGCCAAATCAGGCTGCCACACTCACGTAGTGGTCGCTCCGTGTCGTCGCTCCTTGGTCGGACACGCGCGGCAACTCCACACCAGCAGCGTCGGCCCACTGGCTCAGCAGCGGACGAAAACGTGATCGATGCGGTGGAAGGGCGAGTCGGGATCGGCCTGGAGCGGGTTCTGCGGGGTGTAGGTCTGTACCGACCCGCTGGGGTGGGTGGCCTCCCATGCGCTGCGGTAGCAGACGCTGACGTCGTTCATGACGTGTCGCCCGGTCCAGGACCGGATCCTGTGTGCGCCGGGGTCGGCGTCAAGGTCGCCGGCGACGATGACGTGGCCGGGCGCCTTGGCGACCAACTGCTCCAGCGTGCGCGCCGCGGCCATGGTCTGCAGGCGACGCTCGCGTTCGTGGTCGAGTTGATAGTCCGGGAAGGGGTTGGCCCCCAGTCGCCGCGTGTGCCCCGGGTGTTGATCGTGACGAAGCGCGTCACCACATCGTGTCGTCCGCTGCGCTGGGGCGCGACAGCACAGCAGGCACATCATCGGTCCCGGCTTGAAAGTCGCCCAACGGCAACAATTCGTGGAGGGCAGCAGGCACGACACGCCTTCGTCTTCGCGGTCCCTGTTCCGCGAGGCTCGGTGGGAGGAGGATGGCGGCGTCGGCGGGCGTGTCTGCCCTGGGAGGTGGGATGGTGTTCGGGTCTGCCGAGGGGTTGGAGCCTGTGGTTCGCGCGGCGTACTTGGCGCGCCTCGGGGTCGATGCGCTGCCTCCGTCGGCTGACGCTTTGCTGCGCGTGGTACAGCGTCACGCGGAGCGGGTGCCGTACGAGACGCTGTGGATCCCGGCCGGCGAGCGGTGGTCCACGGACCCGGTCGAGGCTGCTGAGCGCATCGCGCTGGCGGGTCGCGGGGGCTACTGCTATCACCTCAACGGCGCCCTCGGGCTCTTGCTGTCCTCGCTCGGCTACACGGTCCATGGACACGTCGGCGGGGTCCAAGCCGGCCACCACGACCCGAACGCCCGAGGCAACCACGTGGTCCTCACCGTGACCGGTCTGCCTACGGACACCAACCCGTCGGGAGACTGGTACGTCGACCAGGGGCTCGGAGACGCGCTGCACGAGCCACTGCCGCTCACGCCGGGCGTCTACCGTCAGGAGCCCTTTGAGCTGGTACTGGGGCGCGCAAGCGAACAGGAGTGGACCTTGACCCACGACCCGGCGGGTGGCTTTCGCAGCATGACCTGGACGACCGGACCGGCCCTGTGGTCAGACTTCGCTGCCCAGCACGCGTGGTTGTCCACCTCGCCGGAGTCCGGGTTCGTCCGGGTGCCCATGGCAGAGCGTCGCGACGCGACCGGTGTCGACGTCATCCGAGGGCTGGTCCTGTCCCGCGTCGGTGCCGGCGCTTTCACCGCAGAACCGATCACCCGGCGGTCCCTGTGGTTCGAGGTGTTGGCCGACGTCTTCGACCTTCGCTTCCAGGCGAGCCCGCTCGGTTACCGGGAGCAGCTCTGGCGGGCGGTGAACCAAAAGCACAGGGCATGGGCTGCATCCCAGGTCTGATCGCGCTCCTGCGGCTTGATGGACTGACAGGTGTCGTTGGCGAACAATCCAGCTTGACAACATTCAGCGGGTACAAGAGCTGCAACCGGGTTGGCCGGCTGTCAAACAACGCGGACTGGCTGCCTCAGTCCGCCCTCAGATCGAGATAGACGCACGCTGGAGGATTCGGCTACGAGGCGTGCTCATGACCGGAGCGGCTTTCCTGGCTGGGGCGGAGGACGGAGAAGTGCTGCGGTAGGTCACCACGGCCGGTGAGGGCGAGCAGTAGCGTGCGCCCATATCCGATGGTGGCGGCGGTGCTCGCGGCCAGCGCGGCGGCGTGGGCGATCAGGTCGTCGGGAACGCCGTCCTCGACGCCCGCCGCCGTGGCCATGTCCAGACAGTGCACCACCAGTTCGAAGGTCCGCGTCGGGAGCCAGCCACCCAGTCGCATGCCTCCGGCCGCAGTGGTCACCAGGGCGTCGACGTCGACAGGTTCGAGTTTCGCGACTGCTCGGTTGACCAGGTCTTGGACCGCCGATGCTGGCGCGTCGCCGAGCGCTTGTCCGGTGTTGCGAGCGTCGTAGGTGGACGCGGCAACGGCGGCGGCATAGGTGCCCGCATCGACAGACTGCGCCAGCGCGTAGTAGCCGCCCGGGGTCTTGATGTCCTCGTTCGGCGCCGGGTGGTCGACGGCCGATATCACCTCACGCACCCCGGCGGAGGTGGTGTGCCCCACAAGCTCACGCAAACTCCACTCGCCCAGCGACGGCGACTCCCATCGACCGGCCGGGAGGCGGTCAACCAGGTCGGCGAAAGCCCGAGCTGCGCGCATCCAGTCCTGCTTCACGCTCATGGCCGCACTCTGCCAGCAATCGCCGACGTCGTCCCGATCGGCGATCCGGCTACGGGAAGCGGTTGACCGATCAACCGCCGGCCCGCCGTCAAGATCGCCGGTCGTCGTTCGGCTATCGGTGTCGCATCTGCACGATCGGGGGCTCGGCGCGGTCAACGTCGCGGCCCTCGACGGGGGCACGATCACACAACCGATGACGGCCAGTCCTTGAGGGTCTGCTGGGTGAAGTCGGCCAGGGCGGACGGCAGACGCGCGTCCCAAGCGGTGGCTGCGGCAGCACTGGTGTTCGCCAGAACCAGCGTTGCGGCAACCACGGCCCGCCGAAGGTCGTTGGCGTCAAGGCCGGCGACGGTCGTCTCGATGCTTGGCGGCAGCAGGTCTGGGCTGTCGTCAAGGACTTGCGACAAGCCGTGCCATGGATATGCCGCCCCTCGGGAGGCGGCCCACAACATCCAGATGCGCTCACGGGCCTCGTGCACACGCTGATGCGCTTCCCACACCGACCCGCGCCGCAGGTACTTGTCCGCGTCCAACAGCGCCCGCCACCCCAGAAAGGCCCACTCTCGAATCTGTTCAGGCGACACCTCGCGTGCCGACCGTCCTGCCGTCGAATTCAGCGCCCCCTCAGACCAATAGACCGGCACGAAGTCTGGTGCAGCAGCCTCCCCGCGCCGCACTTCATCCTCCGCGATCACTGCGAGGTCCAGCTGAAGCCGATCGGTGAACTGCACAAACACCCGGCGGATCACGAAGTCGGCGCAGTCCGACCCGGTGCACAGGACGTCCACGACATCGCCCAGCGCAGGAAGTGCCTCAAGCAACCACGCCTCCACGTCCTGGACATCCGCTGCGCCAGCGCTCCCTCGCACCGTGCTCACACCAACGGCAGCATCGATGTCGGACAGCACATCGCCCGCGCCTCGCCCGATCGAGCACCCCGCCGAGAACGACGACACCGCGCGGTTGTCTGCGCACAGCTGCACCAGTGCGGCGACCACGTCGCGGTGACGACCCATCTCCGGTCCGAACGTGGACGACCACGCGCTATCAGTCGGCATCCCACTCCCTGTTCCTCCCAGCGGCACCATCCTCCCTCAAAGACAAGCACGGCAACCCCGCTCGGGTGGCCGGCCATGCCAGCCGCAGACCGATCGGCACCGCCAGGCCGGGGCCGCGTCGCTGCCATTGCCACCGTCGCGCTCACCTTCGCCGACCGCATGCCGGCCGCCGAGAACCTCTCACAAGAAGATGCCGCCTACACCGTCCGGACAATCCCGACGGAGACGACGCGGCGGTTCTGCCCGGTGGAGGTTTCGGGCCAGTCGTTTGGGGGTGCAACCAGAGCCGCACCGCGCCGGCCAGCGCGTCCGGCCCGGAGGATATGCGGGAGAGTCCACCTCCTCGCGCAGGTCGGCACTCCGGCGGTCGCGCACGGCAGGCGGGTAGAGCCGGGTCAAGATGGTGGCCGCACTCGTGCATGGGCCGCCGCGAAGTAGGGGAGAGCGGGGAGGACTTCGTGGGGGTGGTTCATGCCGGCGTGGTTCCGAGCGCGCACAATCCGGCGGTGGAGACGTGGGCCAGCTGCTGGAGCTCGGCACGGAGCAGGTCACGCCCGGGGCGGGTGATCTGCATGGTGCGGTGCGAGCCGAGGCGGTGCACCTCAGCGTGTCAGTGGGTACCGGTGAGGTTGAGGCCAACGACGCCGACGATGATGAGCGCCAAGCAGGCGATTTGGGCGGCGTTCAACGGCTGCTTGAGCCACAGTGCGCCGACCACGGCCACCAGGGCGGTCCCGGCCCCGGCCCAGATTGCATAGGTGACGGCAACCGGGATCTGCTTGACCACCACCGCTAGCAAGGCGATCGCCAGCGCGTAGCCGGCCAGGACCACTACGCTCCACCGCGCGTCGGTAAATCCGTCAGTGCGTGGCAACAGCGCGGTCGCGCCGACTTCGGTGCTGATGGCGACCGCAAGCAGCACGTATGCCACGAGCATGGCAGCAGGGCTCCTGGACCTTGGTTGCGGACGACGAGCGCCCTGTAGCATTCGCTACACATGACAAATGTAGCACTCGCTACAATGCGTTGCACCATGCCACGAAACGAGGAGTTGCTCCGGCGCGTCACGGACTACGTGCTCGAGCACGGGCTGATCGGGCTGAGCCTGCGCCCGCTGGCCTCGGCACTTGGCACCAGCGACCGGATGCTGCTCTACCACTTCGGTTCCAAGGATGCGCTCGTCGTCGCGGTCATTGAGGAGAGTACTCGGCGCTCCAGTGAGGTGATACGGGCGATGGCTCCAACGCGCACCGTCCGTGCCGGCGTCCTGTCTCTGTGGGCTGCCCACACCGGTGGCCAGTTGGACCGGTGCCAACGCGTGTACGACCAGGCCGCCGCTTCGGGACTGCTCGGCGCGGAGCCGTACCGATCCGCGGTCCGGGCGAGCAATCATGACTGGGACGGGGCGTTGGTTGAGTACCTTGTTGCGTGTGGTGCCAGCCTCGGTGGTGCGCGGCGGGCAACACCCCTGCTCGACGCCGGACTCATGGGCTTCCACCTCGACCGTGGCGTCGGGGAGGGAACACCGGCGATCAGTCGAGGGATCCGGGACTTGGCCGACGCGGTGCACCGGCTCGCCACCGCCTGAGCCGTCAGCGGCGCCACAGCTCGGACGACAGCGGGCCCATCTACTCCGCGTTGCAGTCGCGCGCTACCGCACTCGCCGCGGCTCCGGTAGTTGCGCAGCGCCGCGTGGTCGACGGACACCTGCGTGGGGATTTGGGGAGCGTCACGCTTCGCTCCACCTGTCACGCCGTGCTCCCACTTCGGCCCGCGCCGTCGAAGCGGACCTGCTGAACGACGCGGGACCTGCTGGACGACGCCTCAGCTCAAGGCCACCTGCATCCTCGTCGTCGCAGTCGTCGTAACCGGCGGCGGCGTGTTGGTCAGGCGGTGCAGCTCAGGACGGACGAGCGGGGAGACATCTCGGCTCGCCCGGGGCACCCCTGCTATGCCCCCTTGCGGCGAAGGTGGCTGCGCTCGCCGTCCGGGTCCAGGATGGCGATGATCTCGGCCGGCCCGCCGTGGGCACCGAAGGCGTGTGGAACCATGGTGGAGAACTCGGCTGCCTGGCCGGCCGCCACGGTGATGGCGCGCTCACCGAGCAGGAGGAGGACGGTCCCGGAGAGGACGGTGAACCAGTCCCGACCTGGGTGTACCGGAAGTTCTCCCTGCCGGTGTTGTGGTGGCGGCTGGGTGAGCCGGATCTTGGCCACCTTCAGGCCGTGGGGGCCTCGGTCGCGGGACAGCAGCCACGTGGTCATGCCGCGAGCTC
Organism: Segeticoccus sp.; assembly: GCF_035708005.1. Classification (NCBI taxonomy): domain Bacteria; kingdom Bacillati; phylum Actinomycetota; class Actinomycetes; order Micrococcales; family Intrasporangiaceae; genus Segeticoccus; species Segeticoccus sp. The sequence goes on from NZ_DASSTI010000034.1 coordinate 13,008, forward strand.
GGTCTCGGTGGGGCCGGATCACCACGTCGTGGTCGTCCTGGGGTTCGACAAGATGGTCGAGCGAGGTGTCCAGTGCGCGTGCGATCGCGGTGAGTTGGTCCAGGCCGATCCGGCGGTGGCCAGTCTCGATCCGGCTCAGCGTGGAGGGGCTGAGGTGACAACGGCCCGCCAGGTCATCCAGCGACCAGCCACGGGCCGTCCGCAGACCGCGGATGCGCTGCCGGACCAAGAGATCGACCTCCGCACCATCGTCTTGCGTCATACGCAATATTGTATGTCGTGTAAGCAAGTTGGTCGTAGAATCGTCGCGTGAGACACCACCCCAGCGACGACGACAGCCGGCATGACCTTCCGGGACTGGACCGCCTCCACGGTGAGCACCAAGAGGTCCTTCCGGACCTGCTCGACCTGGATGCTGAAGTGCTCGCGGAGGCGTTGGATGCCGTCCGCGTCGACATCAGCCGGCTGGTCGACTCACCGGTGCGCAGCATCCTCGACGTCGGCGCCGGTACGGGGACCGGCACGTTCGGTCTGCTACGACACTTCCCGGAAGCCCACGCGCTGGCCCTGGACTCATCTGAGGAGATGCTCGCCCACCTCAGCGGGCGCGCCGAGCACCTAGGGTTAGGCCACCGGGTCTCCACCCTGCGTGTGGACCTCGACGGCGCCGTCCCCGAGCTCGACCCGGTCGACCTCGCCTGGGCATCCGCCTCGCTGCATCACCTCGCCGACCCGGGGCACACCCTGAACCAATTGGTCACCGCGATCCGGCCGGGCGGGCTGTTCGCGGTGGTCGAGCTTGCCGGCTTCCCCCGGTTCCTGCCCGACGACAGTCCTGGCGGCGCGGCCGAGGCGCGCGCCCACGAGCTGCTGACCGCTGACCGAGCAGTCGACCTGCCGACGATGGGCAGCGACTGGGGCACCCGGCTGACCGGGGCCGGTTTGATCGTGGAGATGGACCGCCCGGTCATCGTCGACCTGGCCCCACCGTCGGCGCCCGTGGTGGGCAGCTACGCAGCGGCATCGCTGATCCGCGTCCACGCCGCGGTCGCCGACCGACTCGACGGCCCAGACCGAGCGGCACTCCAGGCTCTCCTCGACGGCGGACCAAGCGATGTACGTCGACGCAGCGACCTGCGGGTGATCATCGAACGGCGGCTATGGGTCGCACGGCGGCCTGCCGCGTCCACCCCCGGACGAGACTAGGCACAACCGCACCTTCGAGCGGCGGGTCAAGACCCCGCCAGAGCGCGCACGGCGCGTTCGATCGCAAGGCGCGTGTCCAGAGTGGGGTCGACGGTGAGCCGGTGCAGAAGCAGTCCGTCGCAGAGCGCCATGAGGACCCGGGTCGCTGGCATGGGGTCCGGGATGCCGGCCGCGTCCACGATCCGCTCGGTCCAGTGCTCGAACTCGCGACGCTGCTGACGCAGCGGCTCGCCGAGCTGAGGGTCGTCGGCGAGTTCGAGGAAGAGTGCGTAGCGCGCGCGGGTGCGGGCGGCGAATGGCCCGGCCTGCAGCTCGGTCATGGCACACAAGCCCTCAATCAGATCGTCGGTTCCCGAGATCGTCGGCATCACGGCCGGGTCGAAGTCCCCGCGCTCGCGCTCGGCGACCCAGTCGACCACGCCGCCGAGTAGTGCCCGGCGAGTGCGGAACCAGTTCGAGGTCGACCCGGGTGGCAGGCCGGCCCGTTCATCGACACGCGCATGGCTCAGCGCCCGCACGCCCTCCGTGCCGAGCAGCTCCACGGCCGCCTCAAGTCCGCGTTCGCGGGTTGTCGCAATCATGGACGTCCCCTTCGAGAAGGTCCTACTATGAAAATAGTAGTCTGAGTGCCCCCAGGAGGCCGCCATGGACACGCCCACCCCGGCTTGGTCACCGTCACTGCCAGAGGCCACTGGCTTCGAGCATCGCGTCGTCGAGACCCCCGGACTGCGGACTCACCTCGCCACCATCGGAGAGGGTGAACCGGTCGTGCTGCTCCACGGATTTCCCCAGCACTGGTGGCAGTGGCACGCGATCGCTCCGGTCATCGCCGCAGGCGGCTACCGCGTCATCTGCCCGGACCTGCGGGGGGCAGGATGGACCGTGGCCGACGATCCACGCGTTGAACGCGAGAGCCGGTTACGCGACCTGCTCGCCCTCTTCGATGTCCTCGACATCGAGCGCGCCCACCTCGGCGCCCACGACATGGGCGCCATCACCGCGATGCAGTTGTCCTACGACCACCCCGAGCGGGTTCACACGGCTCTGCAGCTCTCCGTGCCGCCGGGCTTCATGACGTTCAGCCCGAAGGTCATCCCCGGCTTCCGGCACCTACCGCGGTTCATCTGGCACCGTCCGGGCGCCTCCTTGCGCGGAATCTTCTCCGAGGAGTACCTTGCCCACCCGATCTCGGAGGCAACCCTCGAAGCCCATCTGGCTCCGATGCGCCGCCCCGACATCGACAACGCGGTCCGTCCGCTCACCCGCCGCATGGTCCTGCCGGAAGGCATGCGCATGGCCCGCGGTGTCTACCGCAGCCAGCGACTCAGGGTCCCCACCCTGTTCGTCTTCGGCCGCCGCGATCGCTATTGGCACCAAGAGGTCATGGGGCGTGTATGCCGCACTCCGGAGCGGTATGCCGAGCGCGCCGAATTCGCCTATGTCGAGGGCGCCGCGCACTTCATCACCGACGACGCTCCCGCCGCCGTCGGCGACCTCGCGCTCGACTGGTTCGCACGAGCAGCGTGACGTCAACCGTGCCGCAGCGCCACTGCCGCCACATCGTCGTCGCGCCCGTGGTCGCGCACGCACTCGACCAGGCCGGCCAGTGCGCCCGGCAGCGGGCCCTCGTCCAGGGCCGGGAGGTGGGACAGCAACCGGGCTAGACCGTTGTCGATGTCCTCCTCGCGCCGCTCGATGAGCCCGTCCGTGTAGGCGAGCAGCGTGTCCCCGGGAGCGAAAGGCACGATGCGCGAACCTTTCGGTGGGCTGGGCACACCGAGCGGAGGCCGGTCGGCCAGGGGCAGCGCCCGGCCTGTGCCGGCGGCGGTCAGCATGACCGGGGGCGGGTGGCCAGCGTTGACGTAGACCAGGGAGTCCGACGAGGCAACCAGGTAGACCAAGGTCACCAGCTGCGGAATGTCGTAGGTGGTGAACAGCGCACGCATCTGGTTGATCACCCGCTCAGGTGCAGGGTCCACCGCGATATGGGCCCGCAACGCGGAACGCATCTGCGCCATGGCGGCGGCCGCTTCGACGCCGCGGCCCATCACATCCCCGACGAACAGCGCCAGGCGACCGTCCTCGAGCGGGATCGCGTCGTAGAAGTCGCCGCCAACCTCGGTGCGGCCGGCTGGCTCGTAGCAACTGGCCAGCTGCCAGCCGGGGATGCTCTGCGGCAGGGTGGGGAGGACGGCGCGCTGCAGCTGTTCGGCGACCTCCTTGGTCTGGCTGTGCAGCTGCGAGTTGTCGATCGCGATGGCCGCGCGCCGGGCCAGCTCCTCGGCGAACTTCACGTCCTCCTCGGTGTAGCTGCGGTGTGACTCGGCCATGACCCAGCTGATCACACCCAGCACCTGGTCGCGGGCCACCAACGGCACCATCAGCAGGCTGCGCAATTCGAGCATGCGCGCCAAACGCAGGTGCTCGGCGTCTTTGGCACCTTCGACCAGCATCTCGTCGGTGATCTCCGGGATCAACACGCTCTGACCGGAGGCGAGCACCGCCCAAGCGCCCTCGTTGGTGTCCCGGTCGGAGGGATAGCGCCGCTCGATGTCGAGCGCGAACTGGACCTTGGCCGGATCGAAGTGCTCCACGGCCAGCCGGTGGATCCGGCCATCTTGGAGCAGGTCCACCCCGCTCCAGTCGGCGAACTCGGGAATCGCCATCTTCGCCACACTGGTCAAGGTGGTCTCATAGTCAAGGCTGTTGGCCAACTCGGCGCTCGCCTCGGCCAGGAAGCGGGCACGTGCCGCCTGCTTGGCCGCTTCGCCCTGGGCTCGGATCCGCTCCAGGGCTTGGGCACAGGAGTCGGCGACGATGCCGAAGAACTCGAGCTCTGCGGCATCCAGGGAGCGTTCTCCCGGGAACGACAACGTCACCACTCCGATGGTCTGGCCGACCAGCCGCACGGGAAGCGCGACCATGGATCGCTCGCCTTCTGCGGCCTTCTCGAGCTCGGGGTAGGCAGCGTCGATGGCGTCCCTGCCGATCAGGAAGAGCGGCTCACCGGTGCGGACGACCTCCGAGGCCGGAGTGTGCGTGGAGACCGGGAACGTCGTCCATCGCTGGTCGGCCCCCGGGGCGCCACCGCGCAGCCCAGCGAGCGTCAGCACGTCACCCTGCAGCAGGCTGAGCGAGGCCACCGTGGCACCGACCGCGTCGCACAGGTGTGAGATGACCACGTCGGTGACGGTCTCGACGTCGGCAGCGGCGCCGAGCTCAGCGGCGGCTCGAGCCAGTCGAGCGAGCCGGTCATCGAGTCGGTGGGCGCGCTTGGCCGTAGCGCCTGGATCAGTGGCGTCGTGAACCACGCAGACCACGCCGACCACCTCGCCGTGTTCCTGCACCGGGGCGCAGACCATGTCGGTCTCACGGGCGACTCCGTCGGACCCGAGCACCGCGAGCCGCCCACGCCAGGTCGTCCCCGCCGCGGCCTGACCGATCACCTCATCCAACGCGCCATGCAGTTGCGCGGGTACGAGGTCGCGCACAGGGAACCCGAGGGCGGCGCGATCGCCCAGCACCGGGTACAGCCGTACCGCCACCTCATTCGCGTACCGGACCTGCCCACCCGGGTCGACCGCGAACGCCGCCTCCTCGAGCGCGTCGAGGTGCTGCAGGCCGGCCGCCCAGCCAACCGCCTCAGGGAGCAGCATGGCCCCATCATGGCAGCCGTCCCGACCCGACTTCCTGATGAGCGCTTCAACGGACGGCTGCTGAGCGTTGGCCGCGCGGCCCGGCGCAAGCGAGCAGCATGACCGGCCGCATCTCCATGCGCATGTATGCCGATCAGCACACCCAGCGCTGTTCGCCAGCGGATGGCCACGGCCAGGGCGTGTCAGCAAGCGATCCTGCTGTGCGGAGACATCGTCACCACGCAACGACCTCGTCTGTGGCGTGTCGGGGTCGATCGGGCCCACGACACGCCACAGACGGGGTCGTCGGTCGGGGGTGCCGAGGTCCGGGATGATGGAGCGGCTGGTTCACCGGAGCCGAGGGGGAGAAGCCACGTGACCGACCTGAGCCGCTTCCAGCACCCCCGCTTCGCCCGGCGCTACGTCCGGATCAGTGACCGCCTCGAGGATCTCGGCGCCGAAGACCTCCGGCGTGAGCTGGTGCAGGGTCTACGTGGGGCCATCGCCGACATCGGTTGCGGCGACGGGAAGAACTTCGCGCACTACCCCGCCACCGTGGACCAGGTCGTTGCGGTGGAACCCGACGCGACCCTGCGCGGGCTCGCCGAACGCGCTGCGGAGTGCGCGCCGGTGCCGGTACGGGTGGTGCCCGGCCACGCCGACGAGCTGCCGATCGAGAGCCACAGCCTCGACGCCGTGGTCATCACGCTGGTGCTCTGCTCGGTGCCGGACCCCGACACCGCGCTGGCGGAGGTGCACCGGGTGCTGCGACCCGGCGGCGAGCTGCGCTTCGGCGAGCACGTACGTGCCCAGAGCTGGCTCGGTGGAGCCGTGCAGGACCTCCTCACCCCGCTCGCGCGGAGGTTCGACGGGAACTGCCACCTGAATCGGGACACCGTCGCGGCGCTCCGGAGATCTGAACTGACCGTGACCCGGCTGCGGCGCTTCAGCTTCCCGTTCGCGCCGCTGCTGCCGGGCGAGCCGATGGTCGCTGGCACCGCCGTCAAGCGGGGGTGAGCTTGCCCCGGCCTGGCCCGCCCTGGCGACCTGTCCGCAGACAGATCGAAATGAAGATGTGACCTTGCTGGCAACGATGGGTATGGACCCGAGAACCGGCCCTTGGGCCGGAACAGAGGTTGCGGTTCAGCAGCGAGCTGCCCTCCAGGGCCCAAGGGTCGGCCCTCAGACGTAGCGGACCGCCCCGTGAGGGGTGCCATGACAGGGCACCCCTCCTGGTCAGGACCACGCCGCCGGGCTGCTTAGGGTTGATGGCGTGGACAACGTCGAGAGGTTCGCGAGTTCACCGAGGCGTCGCCCTGTGCCAGCGCCGCGGCGGCCCGATGAGGTGACCCGCCCCGGCGGCCGAGTCCTCTTCGAGGCCGAAGAGGCCGAAGAGAAGCAACCCCAACACACCAGAAGGAGCACGACACGCATGCGCGTCAACGCCTATGCCGCCCCCGACGCCGGCCAGCCCCTGGCCCCCATGGTCATCGAGCGCCGCGACGTCGGTCCGAACGACGTCCTCATCGAGATCAGGTACGCCGGGATCTGCCACTCCGACATCCACACCGTCAACGGCGACTGGGGACCGCAACCGTTCCCGGTCGTGCCGGGGCACGAGATCGTCGGCATCGTCACCGAGGTCGGGTCCGAGGTCACCCGGCACCGGGTCGGCGACCGGGTCGGCGTCGGCTGCATGGTGAACTCGTGCGGCGAATGCACCAACTGCCGCAACGGTGACGAGCAGTACTGCCTCAACGGATCGGTTCCCACCTACGCCGGCACCGACCGCGATGGCACCACCACTCAGGGCGGATACTCCACGCACGTGGTGGTCGACGCGGACTTCGTTCTCTCGGTCCCGGAGAGCCTCGACCTCGCCGCGGCGGCCCCGCTGCTGTGCGCCGGCATCACCACCTACTCACCGCTGCGTCGCTGGGGCGCCGGCCCGGGCAGGAAGGTTGCGATCGTCGGTCTCGGCGGACTCGGCCACATGGGCGTGAAGATCGCCCACGCCCTCGGGGCCGAGGTGACCGTGCTGTCCCAGTCGCTGAAGAAGCAGGAGGACGGCCTGCGGTTGGGGGCGGACCACTACTACGCCACGTCCGACCCGAGCACCTTCGAGCAGCTCGCCGGCCAGTTCGACCTGATCGTCAACACGGTCAGCGCGCCCATCGACGTCGACGCCTACCTCAGCCTGCTCGCCGTCGACGGTGCCCTGGTGAACGTCGGCGCGCCGCCGGAGCCGCTGAGCCTCGACGTGTTCTCCCTCATCGGTGGGCGCCGGTCCTTCGCCGGTTCCCAGATCGGCGGCATTGCCCTCACCCAGGAGATGCTCGACTTCTGCGCCGAGCACCACATCGCCTCTGACATCGAGCTCATCTCCGCCGACCAGGTCAACACCGCCTACGAGCGGGTCCTGGCATCCGACGTGCGCTACCGCTTCGTCATCGACACCGCCACTCTGACCTGACCCGGCGGTCAGCCGCGGTGCCGGCGGAAGGTGCTCCTGATCCGCTGAAAGCCCTTGCGGCGCTGCGCGGCCGCATAGGACCGATAGGCGTTCTCATCCCCGGGGGTGAGGGACACCGCGTCGGTGAACGGCGTCAGCAGGCTGCGCGGCCAGAGCTTCTGGGCGCGTACCGCGTTCGCCTCGGCGCAGAACACCACCAGGTTCGCGGCGAGGTAGATGAACGCCAGCAGCCCCAGCACGACCCCGAACACGCCGTAGTACTCACTGGAGTCCTTGAGGGTGTGCCCGACGAAGTAGGTCCCGAGCAGCTGCAGGACCTGCCAGCCGATCGCCGCGGCGAGGGCGCCGTCCCGGACCTGTGCCACGCTCACCGGACGGGCCGTCAGCAGCCGAAACGCCGCAAGGAACAGCAGCACGTTGATGAGCACCGACAGGAGGATGGACCCCACCCGCACGAGCAGGCCTGTGATCGACCCGCTGGCGTAGGCGTGGATGCTGGTGGTCAGCGCGGACAGGCCGGTCGTGGCCAGCAGCCCGAGCCCCAGGAGTGGCAGCACGGCCAGACTGCGCAGCCTGCTCTTGATCGGGTTGGGGCGAGAGTTCTGCGGCACGGCCCAGACGACGTTGAGGGCGTTCTGCACAGCCTGGCCCACCCCCATCGTGCCGTAGAGGGCGCCGCACACCCCGACCACCACCGCGGCGAGGCTGCCGTGGACCGCGTGGACATTGCGGCCGAGCTGGCTTCCCACGATGGGGAACTGGCCCAGTGCGGAGTGCACCACCTGCTGCTGCAGCGACGGGTCGCCGTGGAGCAGGTACCCGAGGGCCGTCACGAGCAGCAACAGCAACGGGAACAGGCTGAGGAACCCGTAGTAGGTGATCAGCGCTGCCAGGTAGCCGCCGTGGTCGTCGAAGTACTTGTAGACGACGGCCAGCGGAAGGCCGACCCAGCGGTGGCCACGCTGGTACGCGTCCAGACTGGCGACCGCGCCCATACCCAGATCGTCCCGCGTCGTCGCCGGATCGGCGTGGTCAACCGGTCTTGCGCGTGCGCACAGCGGTGCGGCGTACCGTCGCTCCCATGGTCCGGCTCCGGGTGAACGGCACGGCTCGGGACGTCGAGGAGGTCCCGGACCGGACCCTGCTCACGGCGCTGCGCGACGAGCTCGGGCTCACCGGCGCGAAGTACGGCTGCGGCGAGGGGGAGTGCGGCGCCTGCACGGTGCTCCTCGACGGAACGCCCACCCGTGCCTGCACGACGGCCCTCGAGTCGGTCGCCGGGGCCGAGGTCACCACCGTGGAGGGCTTGGTCTGCGAGGGCCGGTTGCACCCGGTGCAGCAGGCGTTCGTCGACGCGCGGGCGCTTCAGTGCGGCTACTGCACTCCGGGGATGCTCATGAGTGCGGTCGCGCTCCTGGCGCGCGAGTCCGAGCCCGATGACACCACGGTGCGGCCAGCCTTGGACGGCAATGTGTGCCGCTGTGGCGGCTATCCGCGCATCGTGGCCGCCGTGCGCGCCGCAGCCGGGCGACCCGAGCGCCCGTCCCGGCTGTCACCACAGCCTCCAGCGGGGGAGGAGGCGCCGGAGCAGCTCTCCGTCGAGCTGCCATCCCTCGAGGGCGGCGACCGGTCGTGGGGGTGGAGCACGCCCGGTGGCGCACGCCTGGTCGTCGACGCCGACGGACACGTGCACGCCTACGTGGGCAAGGTCGACGCCGGGCAGGGCAACCGGTGGGCCCTCACCCGGCTGGTCGCGGCCGAGCTCGGCGTCCCCACGTCCTGCGTGCACCTGCACCTGGGCGACACCGCCAGCGCGCCGTTCGACCTCGGGACGTTCGGCAGCCGTTCCACCCCGGATGCCGGACATGCCGTGCGTCTCGTGGCCGCCGCAGCCCACCGGCTGCTGCAGGAGGAGGGGAACGGCCACCACCGCGCCGACCCCGACGCCGCACTGCCCCCGACTCCGCCCGGCCTCGCCGGGGTCGATGACGAGGCGCTACGCGACGGGTTGGTGACGGCCGTGACCGGCGCCAAGCGCTTTCCCTCCGACCTGGCCCTGCCTGGCATGCTGCACGGCCGGGTGCTGCGGCCCCCGGCACACGGGGCCCGCCTGCTGCGGGTCGACACCTCGGCAGCTGCTGCGATCCGGGGCGCCACGGTGGTCGAGGACGGCGACTTCGTCGCCGTGGCCGCGAGCTGTCGGGAGGCCGCCACGACGGCCCTGGGAGCCGTCCGAGCCGACTGGAGCCCTGGCACGGGACCGGCCGAGCCCGACCTCGGCGACTACCTGCGCAGCCACCTCGCCGATGACCACGGGTGGGGCGGTCCGGTCGACCACCGCCTCGGTGACGTCGCGGAGGCGGTGGCGCACGCCGACCTCGTCCTGACCGGGTCCTACACCACGGCCTACCTCGCGCACGTGCCGCTCGAGCCACGGACAGCGCTGGCCGCGCGAGACCACGACGTGCTGACCGTGTGGGTCGGCACGCAGCGGCCGTTCGCCGCCCGCTCGGCCGTCGCGGCGGCCGTAGGCCTTCCCGAGGACCAGGTGCGGGTCGTCGTCCCGGACTTCGGCGGCGGCTTCGGTGGCAAGCATTCCGGTGACGTCGCCACCGAAGCGGCGCGAATCGCCTGCGCGACGGGGCGGCCGGTCAAGGTGGAGTGGACCCGCGAGGAGGAGTTCCGGCACGCCTACTTCCGGCCGGCAGCCGTCATCGACGTCCGCAGCAGCGCCCTGCGGGACGGGACCATCACCGGGTGGGAGTTCACCAACGTCAACTCGGGTGCTGCGGCCCTGCTGCCTCCCTACGACTTCCCCCACCAGCTGGTCCGCTTCCAGCCAGCGGATTCCCCGTTGCCGCAAGGGTCTTACCGCGCACTGGCCGCCACGGCGAACACGTTCGCGCGCGAGTCACACCTGGACGAGGTCGCGGCGGGCCTCGGCATCGATGCCGTCGCGCTCCGCCTGCGCCACCTTGCCGACGCCCGCCTCAAGGCGGTGCTCTCCACGGTTGCCGACCACGTCGGGTGGCCGAACCAGCCGGGGGAGCCCGGCGCGGGGCTCGGCATCGCCTGTGGCCTCGAGAAGGGCGGCCGCGTCGCCACCGCGGCCGAGGTGCGGGTGGACGCGAGCGGCGTGCTGAGCGTGCGCCGGGTGGTCACCGCGTTCGACTGCGGCGCGGTGGTCGACCCGGACGGCCTGCAGGCGCAGGTGGTGGGCGCGACGATCATGGGCCTCGGCGGGGCACTGTGGGAGGCAGTCCACTTCGACGGCAGTTGCGTGCGCACTGCCAGCCTGGCCGACTACCGGGTGCCGCGGTTCACCGACGTCCCACCGATCGAGGTCATCCTGCTCGACCGGCCGGAGCAGGAGTCGTCCGGCGCCGGCGAGACACCGATCATCGCGGTCGCGCCCGCGGTCGCCAACGCCGTCTTCGCGGCCTGCGGGCGTCGGTTGCGTTCCCTGCCCCTGGTGCCGAACGGTCGTGTCTCCAGCAGTGACGCCAGCGGCGGCACCGGCGAGGAGGGCGCGACCCGACGGCGCTCGGTTACCGTTGATCCATGAGCCACGGGCAGGTGACCGACATCCTGATCCACCCGGTCAAGGGTGAGCCCAGCCGATCCCTGCCGGAGGTCGAGGTGGTCCGTGACGGACTGGCCGGGGACCGGCGCAAGAAGGCTCCTGTGCACCTCATCAGCGCCGAGGACCGCACTCCCGAGATCCGGGCCAACTTCGTCCTCGAGGTGACGAGCGCTGAGCTGGCCGGCTGGGTGGGGGACCGCGTCCACGTGGGGGGCGTCACGCTGGCCGTGACCGGCATACCGTCCGGGTGCCCGGGGGTCTACGCGGCGGTGGACGTGCCGGGACCGGTGCGCCTGGGCGACGTCGCGGAGAGCCTCGGCCCGGACGAAACCGTGGTGAGCGGTCGCTGACCGGCCCGATACCATCACTGCACCGTGTCCGTCCCGGGTTTCCGCGCCCGGGCCGGAGCCACTGCCAGACCTGAGGAGAAGCACGTGTCTGCCGACATCACCGTGTCCGTCGCCGGGAGCGAGCGATCGGTGGCGGCAGGCACGACGGCTGCAGACCTCTTCCAAGGGGACAAGGAGGTCGTGGTCGCCCGGGTGGGCGGCGAGCTGCGCGACCTGGCACACGAGCTGCGAGACGGCGACGTGGTCGAGCCGGTGTCGGTGCACTCCGACGAGGGCCTGGCGGTGCTGCGGCACTCGGCGGCCCACGTGCTGGCCCAGGCGGTGCAGCAGGTCAACCCCAAGGCCCGCCTCGGCATCGGTCCGCCGGTGCGCGACGGCTTCTACTACGACTTCGACGTCGACGAGCCCTTCGACCCCGACCAGCTCAAGTCGCTGGAGAAGGTCATGCAGAAGATCGTCAACGAGGGGCAGACCTTCTCCCGGCGGGTCGTCACCGACGAGGAGGCGCGCGCTGAGCTCGCCGACGAGCCCTACAAGCTGGAGCTGATCGGCCTCAAGGGCGGCAACGCCGCCGCCGCGGCGGAGGGCGCCGACGTGGAGGTCGGCGCCGGTGAGCTGACCATCTACGACAACCGCCGGCGGGACGGCGAGCTGGCTTGGCGGGACCTGTGCCGCGGCCCGCACGTGCCCTCGACCAAGCTGCTGGGCAACGCCTTCAAGCTGGTTCGTTCCGGCGGCGCCTACTGGCGCGGGTCGGAGAAGAACCCGCAGCTGCAGCGCATCTACGGCACCGCGTGGCCGAGCAAGCAGGAGCTCAAGGACTACCTGGACCGCTTGGCCGAGGCGGAGCGGCGCGACCACCGCAAGCTCGGAGCCGAGCTGGACCTCTACTCCTTCCCGGAGCTCATCGGGCCGGGGCTGCCGGTCTTCCACCCCAAGGGCGGGGTCATCAAGCGCGTCATGGAGGACTACGTCCGCCAGCGCCATATCGACGAGGGCTTCAGCTACGTCGGCACCCCGCACATCGCCAAGGAGGACCTGTTCTACACCTCGGGGCACCTGCCGTACTTCGCGGACGGCATGTTCCCGCCGATGGACGTCGACGGGCAGAACTACCGCCTCAAGGCGATGAACTGCCCGATGCACAACCTCATCTACAAGTCGCGGCAGCGCTCCTACCGCGACCTGCCGCTGCGCCTCTTCGAGTTCGGCACCGTCTACCGCGACGAGAAGTCTGGGGTGCTGCAGGGGCTCACCCGCGTCCGGATGATCACCCAGGACGACTCGCACTCCTACGTGACCGCCGAGGGCGCGGCCGACGAGGTGCGGCACCTGCTGAGCTTCGTCCTCAGTCTGCTCAAGGACTTCGGCCTCGACGACTACTACCTCGAGCTGTCCACCCGCGACGAGGAGAACGTCGAGAAGTTCATCGGCTCCGAGGAGCAGTGGGCCGAGGCGACCCGGCTGCTGGAGGGCGTCGCGGTCGAGACCGGCCTGGAGCTGGTGCCCGACCCGGGCGGCGCCGCCTACTACGGCCCCAAGATCTCGGTGCAGGCGCGCGACGCAATCGGCCGGACCTGGCAGATGTCGACCATCCAGTACGACTTCAACCAGCCCCAGCGCTTCGAGCTGGAGTACCAGGCGGCCGACGGCTCGCGGCAGCGTCCGGTGATGATCCATTCGGCGAAGTTCGGCTCGATCGAGCGGTTCATCGGCGTCCTCGTCGAGCACTACGCCGGTGCCTTTCCTCCGTGGCTCGCGCCCGTGCAGGTGCTCGGCGTCCCCGTCGCCGAGGAGTATGCCGAGCACCTCACCGGGGTTGCCGAGCAGCTGCGCGCCCGGGGCATCCGCGTCGAGCTGGACACCTCTGCCGACCGGTTCCCGAAGAAGATCCGCAACGCCAGTAAGCAGAAGGTGCCGTTCGTCCTCATCGCCGGTGAGGACGACCGCTCCGCCGGGGCAGTGTCCTTCCGCTACCGCGACGGCTCGCAGAAGAACGGCGTGCCCATCGACGAAGCGGTCGCCGAGATCGTCGACGCGGTGGAGTCGCGCCGACAGGTCTGAACCTCGTCAGACGGCGGCGTCGAGCCCCCGCTTCTTCAGGGCCTCCCGGGTGTTGGGGTTGACCGAGGGACGGAACGGGATGTCGACGACCTCGGCCACCACGGGCATCCCTGGCACCTCGGCATACTCGTCCGGCAGCCGCACCCACAGTTGCGTGCCCAGGGCCGTCAACGAGACCGGCACGTGCCCCATCGCGATGTTCGTGCCCAGCTCGGGGGAGTACCACGGCGAGGTGAGGTAGCCGACCGGGTCGTCCTCGGGAGCGGTGCTGATCAGCCAGAAGTCCGGCGCGTACTCGGTGATCGGCTTGCCGCCGAGCTTCATGCCGACGAGCTGGTGGGTGAACGGCGGGTTGCCGGCCTCGATCTGCGCGCGGACCTCCTCGAGGCGCTGCTTGCCGACGTAGTCGGCCGTCTTCTGGCGAGGGACCTGGTAGCCGAGGTTCACCTGGAAGGGCAGGGTCTCGAAGTCCATGTCCTGCCCCCACGACAGGATCCCGGCGGCCACCCGGCGGTGGTGGGCCGGCGCGATCACCTTGAGGTTGTGGCGCTTTCCGGCCTCGAGGACCGCGTTCCACATCCGCTCGGCGTGCAGTGTCGCGTCGCGCAGGTAGATCTCGTAGCCCTTCTCACCGGAGAAGCCGGTCTGGGAGATCACCACCTCCAGCCCGGCCACGGCGGCGGACATCAGGCCGTAGGAGGGGATGTCCCGCACCGCCGGGCCGACCAGGTCGGCCATCAGGTCCACCGACTTGGGCCCTTGGATCTGCACCGGTGAGACGTCGATCTCGTTGATCTGCACATCGAACCGCTTCCCCACGTTGACGCCCTGCAACCACAGCATGAGGTCGGTGTCCGAGCAGCTGAACCAGAACTCGTCGGCTGCGAGACGCAGCAGCACCGGGTCGTTGAGGATCCCGCCCGCCTCGTTGCACAGGATCACGTAGCGGGCTCGCATCGGCGAGATCTTGGTGGCGTCACGGGTAATCACGAAGTTGACGAATGCCTCCGCATCGGGGCCGATCACCTGGATCTGCCGCTCGACCGCGACGTTCCACATCGTGACGTCGTGGACGATCGAGTCGTACTCGGCCATCGCCCCGCCGTCCTCGGGACGGACGTAGCCGCGTGGGTGGTACATGCGGTTGTAGACCTCGGCACGCCAGCATCCCGCCTGGTGCGAGAGCTCCCAGTACGGCGACTTGCGTATCCGGGTGGAGATCAGGAGCTCCACCGGGGTCGGCCCCGATTGACGCAGGTTGATCGGGACCTTGCGGTCGCTCTGGTCCACGGAGGGGACGTTCGCGTGTCCGTCCAGCTGCATGTCCGCCGTCATGGCCACTGCTCCTTTGTGCTTGGTGTGTTACCGCTTGTGTTGTGCCGTCAGGTTCATAATATGGAACTTGAGGCCCACGTTATGGCGCGACGGGGCCGGTCGCAAGGGTTCTCGCGAGGCAGGTGGCCGATGGGTCGGAGCCGGGAGCAGGACCAGCTGGTGCGCCAGCTGGTGGAGTCGGTGCGCTATGAGGTCCTGCCCACGCGGGCCGTCGCCGAGGAGCTGCACGAGCACGTGCCCGTCGGGCGCACGGTGACCGTCACCGCGTCGCCCCGCGCAGGCCTGGAGGAGACCCTCGCCCTGTCCGTGCGCCTCGCCGAGGGCGGGTATGACGTCGTGCCCCACCTGGCGGCCCGGATGGTCCGGGGGCGCTCCGAGCTCAAGGAGGTCGTCGACCGGCTGGCGACGGCCGGGATCCGCCGGATCTTCGTGCCCGGAGGTGATGCGACCCCGACGGAGCAGACCTACCAGTGCGCGCTGGAGCTCCTGCAGGACCTGCGCGACCTGGGGCACCCGTTCGACGAGATCGGCATCACCGGCTACCCCGAGTCGCATCCGGCGATCGACGACGACGTCACCGTGCAGTCGATGTGGGACAAGCGGCACTACGCCACGCACGTGGTGAGCAACCTGTGCCCGAGCGCGGACACCGTGGTGTCGTGGCTGCACCGGCTGCGGCGCCGGGGCATGCTGCTCCCCGTCTACGTGGGCGTGCCCGGGCCGGTCGAGCGGACCAAGCTGGTGGCCATGGCCAGCCGCATCGGGGTCAGCCAGTCGGCGCGGTTCCTGGCCGGGCACCGGTTCCTGTTCGCCCGGCTCGCCGCTCCCGGCGGCTTCCGTCCCGAGCGGTTCCTCCACGACCTCGCCCCCGGGTTGCAGTGGTCCGAGGCGGGGGTGGCCGGCATCCACCTCTACACCTTCAACCAGGTCGCCCGCGCCGAGCGGTGGCGGCGCGAGATGTCCGCGCGCCTCGGCGACCTGGCCGGTTGAGCGGCGACCTGGCCGCGTCGCCGGCGGAGGGCCGGTCAGCCCAGTTTCGCCAGCGCGCGGCTGAGCCGCTCGCTCTCGGCGACCACGAGGGCACCCAACTCCTCGTGCTCGCCCTCGAGGCGGAAGGTCGGCCCCGACACGCCGATCGCGGCATGGACAAGACCGTCGGCGCCTCGCACCGGTGCGGCCACCGCATCGAGGCCCTCCTCGAACTCGCCTGAGGTCTCTGCGAACCCGCGTTCGCGGATGCGTTCCAGCTCACGCAGCAGGGCGGAGCGGTCGGGGAGGGAGGCCGAGGTGCACCGGGGGAGCGGACCGTCCGGGAGCGGGATGGCGTCGAAGGCGTACATCACCTTGCCGAGCGCTGAACAGTGCGGTGGCACGTCGACATCGACCCAACTGGTGGCGCCGACCACGTAGCGCGAGTCGACCTGCGCGACATGGACCACGGTGTCCCCACGCGGCACACCGAGGTTGACCGTCTCACCGGTGTGTTCGCCGATCCGTTCGAGGTAGGGCTGGGCGACGGCCACCAGCGACTCCACCCGGTCGAAGCGGGTGGCGTAGTGCGTGAACATCGCGCCCCCACGGAAGGCTCCCTCAGGGTCGCGCTCGAGCAGGCCGTTGCGCTCGAGGGCGGCGAGCAGGCGGGAGACCGTGGAGCGGGCCAGCCCCGTCGTCTCCACCAGCTCGGTGTAGGTCACGGCAGTCGGGGCATGGATCACCAAGGACAGCAACTCGGCTGCCCGGTCGATCGACTGCGTTCCCTGACCCACCGCTCGACCCTATCGGCCATGGTCTGGTCGGCTGATCGCGACGCGGGAGCGGGCACGCAACGATCAGGTCTCGCCGGGCGCACGCTCGCGATGGGGGCGGTGCCGTCGACGTTCCTCTAGCGTGTCCGGTATGAGCGCGACCTCGGGTGCCGGTGTGGGCACGGTCCAGTCGGTGCACCGCGCCGTGCGGGTGCTCGAGGTCCTCGCGCACGAGGGGGAGTGCGGCGTCACCCAGGTCGCCGCCGAGCTCGGGGTCCACAAGTCGACGGCCTTCCGCCTGCTCGCCGCGCTGGAGGCCGGCGACCTCGTCGAGCAGAGCGCGGAGCGCGGCAAGTACCGCCTGGGCGTGGGCATCCTGCGGCTCGCGGGCGCGACCACCGCCCGGCTCGACGTCGTGCAGGAGGCGCGGCCGCTCGCGCGGGAGCTCGCGCGGCAGCTGGAGGAGACCGTCAACATCGCCGTGCTCCACGACGGCGCCGCCCTCTACCTCGACCAGCTCGCCGGCGCCTCGGTGCTGCCCTCGCACAACTGGGTCGGTCAACGGATCCCGTTGCACGCCACGTCGAACGGCAAGGTGCTCCTCTCGGGGCTTTCGGCCGAGCAGATCCGCCAGGTGGTCGGCGGCCGGCTGCGCGCCTACACGCCCACGACGGTGACGAACGTCCGGCAGCTGCTGAAGGAGGTGGAGCAGGTGCGCGTGGACGGCTACGCCGTGGTGGTCGACGAGCTGGAGGTCGGGCTCACCGCCGTGGCGGCACCGCTGCACAACGCGCACGGCGACGTGATCGCCTCGCTGTCGGTGTCCGGGCCGAGCTTCCGCTTCGACCCCGGCAGCATCGATGTCGCCGTCGATCGACTGGTGGCGACGGCGCAGGAGGTGTCCTCCCGCCTCGGGTGGCGCGACCGAACTGCTTGACAGCCCCGGTCGACGGGGGTGACGATGCGGAAACCTTGTTTCGTATCGCGAGGCGGGTTGCGCAACGCGCAACGAACCCCTCGGGCGGCGGCACAGTTCTGGCACGGGAGCGTGGGACATGGCGGAAGTTCCGGGCAGCGCGCGGGTCCTGGTCATCGGGGCCGGCATCGTGGGCAACAGCGTGGCGTACCACCTCGCCCGGCTGGGGTGGCGTGACATCGTCCAGATCGACAAGGGGCCGCTGCCCAACCCCGGTGGTTCCACGGGGCACGCCTCGAACTTCATCTTCCCGGTCGACCACTCACGGGAGATCACCGACCTGACGCTGGACAGCGTCCGGCAGTACCGCGAGATGGAGGTGTTCACGCAGTCCGGGGGCATCGAGGTCGCCCGCACGCCCGAGCGGATGCAGGAGCTGCACCGCCGGATGTCCTCGGCGATCGACTGGGGGATCGAGTCGGAGCTGCTCACCCCCGGGCAGGTGGCCGAGAAGGTGCCCTACCTCGACCCCTCGGTGATCCTCGGCGGCTTCTACACCCCGACGGTGGGCGTCGTCGACTCGCTGCGGGCCGGCACGATCATGCGCGAGCGCGCCCAGCAGCTGGGCGCACTGACCAGCGTGCCGACGGTCGAGGTCACCGGCATGGACGTCGAGCACGGCCGGATCTGCCGGGTGCGCACGAACAAGGGCGACATCGAGGTCGGCACGGTCGTGGTCGCCTGCGGGGTCTGGAGCCCCAAGCTGGCCCGGATGGCCGGCGCGGCCATCCCGCTGACCCCCACGGTGCACCAGATGATCAGCATCGGCCCGGTGCCCCAGTTCGCCGACACCACCGGGGAGATCAACTTCCCGATTGTCCGCGACATGGACACCGGTTGCTATGAACGCCAGCACGGCCAGGAGATGGAGATCGGCTCCTACGCCCACCGGCCGATCCTGCACAACGCCGAGGACATTCCCTCGATCGAGCAGTCGAAGCTGTCCCCGACGGAGCTTCCGTTCACCGCCGACGACTTCGACCTCCAGCTGGAGCAGGCCCTCGAGCTCATGCCCGACGTCCTCGGCAACCCCGACGTCGGGATCCGTTACGCCATCAATGGGTTGCTCTCCATGACCCCGGACGGCAGCCCGATCCTGGGGGAGAGCCCGCAAGTCGACGGACTGTGGTCCGCGGCTGCGGTGTGGGTGAAGGAGGGCCCGGGCGTCGGCCGGATGGTCGCGGAGTGGATGACCGACGGCAACCCCGAGTTCGACCTGCACGGCGCCGACATCGCGCGCTTCTACCCGCACCAGCGCACCCGTCGTCACGTCCGGGCCCGAGCCGGGGAGGGCTTCAACAAGACCTACGGCATCGTCCACCCGTCCGAGCAGTGGAGCAGCAACCGCGAGGTCCGCCTCGCGCCCATGCACGCCGACGAGGAGGCCCTCGGTGCGGTGTTCTTCGAGGCGGGCGGCTGGGAACGTCCGCACTGGTACAACTCCAACGAGACCCTGCTCGGCGACTACGGCGACCAGGTGATGCCGCGGGAGGCGGAGTGGGACTCCCGGTGGTGGTCACCCATCATCAACGCCGAGCACCTCGCGATGCGCGAGCGTGCGGCGATCGTGGACCTCACCGCGTTCGTCGTCTTCGACGTCCGCGGCCCCGGGGCGCTCGATCTGGTGCAACGTCTCGCCGTGGCGCAGATGGACGTCGCCGCGGGGCGGGTGGTCTACACGTCCCTGCTCGACGAGCGCGGCGGCATCCGGGCCGACCTGACGATCATGCGGCTGGGCGAGGAGCACTTCCGTGTGGTCACCGGCGGCGCCACCGGCATGGTGGACCTGGCGTGGTTCCGGCGGCACCTGCCGTCGGACGGGTCGGCATACCTGGTGGACGTCACCTCCTCGTTCTCGACCATCGGCCTGTGGGGGCCCCGGGCACGAGACGTGCTCGGCAGCCTGACGACGGACGACGTGTCGCACGAAGGCTTCCGGTTCGCCACGTGCCGCACCATCGAGGTCGACACGGTGCCCACGCTCGCCTCCCGCATCTCGTATGTCGGTGAGCTGGGGTGGGAGCTCTATGTCCCCATGGAGGAGGGGGCCCGGCTGTGGTCGCTGCTGCGGGAGGCCGGGGAGCCGTTCGGCCTGGTGCCGGCGGGGATCGGCGTCTACGGCACGACCGGTCGGATCGAGAAGGGCTATCGCGCCCACGGGGCCGAGCTCGACACCGAGCACACCCTCGTGGAAGCCGGCATGACCCGCCCGAAGGTCAAGGACGCCGACTTCCTCGGCCGCGAGGCCTACCTCAAGCAACGGGCCGAGGACCCGGTTGCCGTGATGTGCACCCTGACGGTGGAGGACCACACCGGGCCGGACGACGTGAAGCGCTACATGCTCGGCGGGGAGCCGATCCTCACCCCGGACGGCGCGCCTCTGGTGGACGCTTCCGGCCGGCGTTCCTACGTCACCTCCGCCGGGTCGGCTCCGTCGCTGGGCAAGCACGTGTTGATGGCCTACCTGCCGCCCGAGCACGCCTCGGTCGGGACGCACCTGACGGTGGACTACTTGGGTCACCGGTATCCGGTCGTGGTCGGATCCACCGACGCCACAGGGCTGTTCGACCCCGACAACGAGCGGATCCGGAGGTAGCACGGATGACCGACGTCTTGGTCTGTGTCAAGCGCGTGCCGGAGACCACCGCGCAGGTGACCCTCACGCCCGACGGTGCCGTCGACACCAGCCACGCCGGCTTCACGATGAGCTCCCACGACGAGTGCGCCGTCACGCTGGCCGTCGACGTGGCGTCCTCGACCGACGGGGAGGCCACCGTGCTGTCGCTGGGGACCGAGGACGCCGAGGAGCAGCTGCGGGCCGCGCTGGCCGTCGGGTGCAGTCGGGGCGTGCTGATCGAGGCCGACCCGGAGCGCTACGGCCCGGCCGATGTCGCGGGCGCCATCGCCGAGCACGTCGCGAAGGACCAGGAGCAGGGCCACTCCCACCGGTTGGTGCTCGTCGGCAACGACGCAGCCGACACCGGCGATTTCCAGGTCGGCGTCCGAATCGGTCATGCCCTGGGCTGGCCCGTGCTGATGGGGATCTCGACGCTCGAGGTCGACGGCGAGATGCTCATTGCACGTGGCACGGGACCGGAGGGGACCGAGGTCTTCGAGGTGCCGCTGCCGGCCGTCGTGGCCGTCCGCGAGGGAGGCGTGGAGCCGCGCTATCCCTCGATCCCGGGACGGATGAAGGCCAAGCGGGCACCGGTGGACCACGTGTCGCCGAACGTGAAGCCGAGCGGTTCGGGCCGCGTCCGGCTGAAGGAGCTCCCGGCGCAGCCCAGCGAGGTGCAGGTGCTGGGCGAGGGAGCCGCCGCCGTCCCGGCGCTGGTCGACGTGCTGGAGAGGATCGGGGTGGTGTCGCGATGATCATCGTCTGGGCCGAGACCGACGGTGACGGGCTCGCCGAGACCACCCGCGAGGCGATGACCTTCGCCCGCGACCAGCTCGCCGTGCCCGACGAGTCCGTCGAGGCGATGGTGATCGGCGACGAGGTGGTGGACCCGCTGCGTCGCGAGCTCGGTGACCTGGGCGCTGCCGCTTTGCTCCACGCGGAGGACGACCGGCTCGCCGCCTACGGGGGAGCGGCCTGGGCGACCGCGCTCACGTCGGCCGCCCGGACGCGGGGCGCCCGTGCGGTCGTGGCCGCCGGCACGCCCCGAGGTAGCGAGCTCATGGCCCACGTCGCCACGCGCCTCGACGCGGCCATGGCGGCCAACGTCGTCTCGGTCGACTCCACGGAGCCGCTGCACGTCTCCCGCCAGGTCTTGGGCGGCTCGGTGCTGGAGGAGGTGGAGCTCGGCGGTGACGTCGCGGTGCTCACCGTCGCCGGCCACGCCTGTGAGCCCGAGAACGCCTCCACCGCAACAGAGCCCGAGGTGATCTCCGTGTCGGTGGAGCTCTCGGAGCACGACCTGCTCGGACGGGTGGTGCGCGTCGAGGAGACAGAGAGCGAGGACACCTCGGCGCTGACCAAGGCCAAGGTGGTCGTCGGGGCCGGCCGGGGCGTCGGGCGTGCCGACGGATTCGACGACCTGCTCGAGCTCACCGAGCTGCTCGGTGGTGCCCTGGGCGTCTCCCGGGTCGTCACCAACCTCGGCTGGCGGCCCCACCACGAGCAGGTCGGCCAGACCGGCAGCCGGATCTCACCGGACCTCTACCTCGCCTGCGGCATCAGCGGGGCCATCCAGCACTGGGCCGGGTGCCAGAGCGCCAAGACCATCATCGCGATCAACACCGACCCCGACGCCCCCATGGTGACGCGGGCCGACTACGCGGTGATCGGCGACCTGCACGAGGTGGTGCCCGCCCTCACCGAGGAGCTGCGCCGCCGGCGCGGCTGAGCAGGCGCCGTCAGGCCGGCCAGCCGAGGGCCGACCTGCCCGCGTCGCTCATCATCGCCGGCGCCCACGGCGGCTCCCAGACGATCTCCACCTCGACGTCCTCGATGCCGGGCACTCCCCACAGGGCACCGCGGATCTCGTCGTTGAAGTACGCGGTGAGCGGGCAGCCGGGGGTGGTCATCGTCATCGTGATCCGGGCCAGCCCGGCGTCGACGCTGAGTCCGTAGACGAGGCCGAGGTCGACGATGTTGAGGCCCAGCTCGGGGTCGATGACCTCGGCGAGCAGGTCCTGGACCAGAGCGGGACCGTTCTCGCCGCCGAGCCAGGACGTGACCGACAGGGCGCTCACGTCAGGCCGTTCGGCCGATCCGCACGCGCCACGTCTCCGGGCCCTGCTCGAGGTAGTCCCAGGTGAACTGGTCGGCGTGCTCGGCGGCGAACTGGTAGTAGAGCGGCTTGGGGTCGTGGTCGTTGACGAGCACGAAGCCGGCGCCCGGCTCCAGACGCTCGTAGGTCTCGAAGATCAGCTCGTGGCGGCGAGCCGGTGGCTCGCTGCGGACGTCGAGCT
>NZ_DASSTI010000035.1:0-29706 GCF_035708005.1 Segeticoccus sp.
GTCGTGCTCGAGCTGGTCGCCGCCGAACCGCCCGATCACCCAGGTGGACAGCCGGTCCATCTCCTTGCGCCCGCCGCTTTGCGCCACGTCCAGGAACCAGCCCAGCACCTCAGCCCGCGAGGCTGTCGGCACCAGCGGCGCCACCTTCTGGGCTTCCTTCAGGGCCTTGTCGGCACAGGCCAGGGACACCTGCCCGGCCCGCAGCGCCCGGGTGAGGGTCTGGTTGTCCGCCTTGGTGCTGGCCGCGGCGAGCCGGGCGATCCGGTGGCCCTCGGTGGTGTCGGGGTGCGGGGAGTGCGCGGCCACCCACTGGGCGGTGGAGGCCGCGGTGGACTCGGCCACCACGCCGCGGGTCTGCGCCTCGGCGGCCACCGCGACCCGGGCGGCGTCGGCGCGGGCGACCAGCACGCCGAGGTCGTCCATCAGGGCGGTCAGCTCCTCGGTGCCGCCCTGCCACAGCACCCCCTCCACCCCGCTGAGCAGTTCGACGGCAGCGCTGACCGCGGCGCGTCGCTCGGCCAGCCGCGCGGTCGCGTCGGCTGCCGGCTCCTCCTCCGGTCGCTGCTGGTCGTCGAACATGCGTACGACTCTATCGGACCTGACCGACACCCCGCCAGGCCGCTGTGGACCAATCCCCTTGCGAACAGGTCACATTCACCCCCGACTTATCCACATGGGGTCAGCTCAGCCCCGACGTCATCCACAGCCACCGAACCGCCGGTTGCCACGACCGTGAGCGCAGCTCATCGCGAGGGCGTGAAAAGGCGGGCAGCGCAGCGCGAGGCAAGCACACGGCATACCGCGTGCCCGCCTCCGCCGTCACAGCGGCAGCGTCCTCAGACGAGGACTCGTGCCCTCACCGGAGGGGCCGCCTCTTCACCGGAGGAACTGCGCCGAGTAGGCGGCGTGCGCGTCACCGAGCCGCAGCATCCAGTCGGCGACGGCGATCTGCACCTCGTGCCCGGTCTGGCTGTCGCGGTAGGTGATGACCATCGACTGGGTGGCGCCCTGCCAGCTCGCGCGGTACCAGTGGCCGCCACCGGGGTCGGCGTCGTCGAACAGCGTGTTCACGACGGCAGGTGTCGCGTAGTAGGACGCGGCGACCCGGTCGCCCCGACCCCACGCCCGAATGAGCGCGTCACCCCACGCGAGCGGCCCCAATGCGGGCGGTTCGCCCTGGAAGCGCGCGGTGTATGCCGCGTGCCAGCCTCCCGGACCACGCAGACCCAGGTCGTGGATCCCCACGGTCAGGTTCCCGCCCCGGGCGTCGTCGTGGTAGGTCACGTAGATCGTGCCCGCCGCGCCCTGCGAGAACGTCCGACGCCAATGGATGCCACCGGGATTCGCCTGGTCGAAGAGCTGGTCGGCCACTGCGGGCGTGGCGTAGCAGTAGGTGGCGGCGACGTCCCCGCGACCCCACGCACGGACGAGCTGGTCGGCATACGCCACGGAGTCGAGGTTGGTGACCGGAGCCATGCCGTCACACGTGGTGCTGCTCGAGGGCTCGGCAGACACGGTGTGGGCACTGGCGATTGCAGCCGGAGACCAGCCGAGAGCGGCTCCCCCCAGACCGAGTGTCGTGGCCGCGACCATGCCGGCGGCGACCATCCGTGGGACCTTGTTCATCACGCACCCCCGTGGTGCTCGTTGCGCGTGGCCCGCACCGGGTCACCTTCTTGAGACGACTGGCGGAAGTGCGGGGTTGGCGGTTCGGGGGTCCTGCGTGGATCCAGCGTGGTCTGTCTGCGGGGGCGTCTCCGGGACTCAGGTCGACGTGGACACCGCCTCCACGCTGACCCGCTGCACCAGCTGCACGGGGTGGCCGTCCGGGTCCTCGACGAAGGCCACCCGCAGCCGCCCGTCGAGGAAGGGATGGGGGGCCGCGTGGTCGGCAGCGCCCGCCTGCAACGCCATCGCGTGGGCGCCGTCCACGTCGTCGGTCCAGAGCGTGAGGCAGGCACGATGGCCCTCCGCGACGGGAGTGATGCCGTGGCTCTCTGCCGCCGGCCCCGGGAGGGCGAGGCCGAGGCCGAACCCGCCGAGGGCCATCTCGATCTTCACCGGCGCCTCCGCGCTGGTGCGAAAGGTCTCCCGGAAGCCGAACCGCTGGTAGAAGGCCGCGGCCCGCTCGCAATCGCTGACGAACAGGATGACCTGGGGGTCGGTGAAGTTCATGCCGTCGATCCTCCCGTATCTGCTGAGCCGTCGCGAGGAGGTGGATGACAGGATCGGAGCATGGACCTCCAGCAGTTCCTGGACCTCGTCGGCCGCGGAACCGTCGTCGAGGGCGGCTCAGAGGCGCACCTGTTCATGCACCGGACAGCCCAGGAGTCGCTGCAGGTGGTGGCCGAGCTCAACACCGGGTATGGATCACCATCGGGGACGGGACGCTCATCGGGCACGGCAGCATCGTGACGACGCTGAACCACGCGGTGGACCCAGACCGGCGGGCGGACATGATCCCGGCGCCCGTCGCGATCGGCCGCAAGGTGTGGCTGGGCGCAGGCGTGACCGTCGTGCCCGGCGTGACGATCGGTGACGGCGCCATCGTCGGCGCCGGCGCGCTCGTGACGAGGGACGTGCCGGCCGACGCGGTCGTGGCCGGGGTCCCCGCCAAGGTGATCCGCAGGACCGGGTTCGAGGCCGCTGCCCGTTGATCCGCCGCTGATCCGCGTCCCACGCCGGGGGCTCGACATCGGGCGGTCGACCACGGGGACATCAGGCGGTCGTGCGCAGGTAGCGGCCGAAGTGCGGCACGGTGAACGCGATCCGGCCCCGCTCGCCGCTGTAGATCAGGCCCTTCTTGAGCAACGAGTCCCGGGCCGGCGAGAGCGACTGCGGCTTGCGCCCGAGCAGTTTCGCGACCTCGGCGGTGGCCACCGCCTCGGCACCGTCCGGGTCCGCAACGTCCGCCATGGCCCGCAGGTACTCCCGCTCCGCCGGGGTGGCCCGTTCGTAGCGCGAGCCGAAGAAGCCCACGGCCAGCTCGCCCTCCGCCTCCGGGCCGGCGACGGCGACGTCCTCGGCGGTGATGGGGCTGCGCGGCGCGACGTCCCACGCCACCTTCCCGTAGGCCTGGATGAAGTACGGGTAGCCGCCGGTCGCGGCATACATCGCCTCGAGGGCCTCGGGCGCGAACTCGGCGTCCTCCTCCTTGGCCGGGGACTGCAGGGCCCGGTCGGCGGCCTCCCGGTCGAGCCGGTCGATGCGCGAGTAGCGGAAGAGCCGCTCGCTGTAGGACTTGCTCGCCGAGAGCACGGCGGGCAGGTGGGGCAGGCCGGCCCCCACCACGATCAGGGGCAGCCCGCTCTGGCTGATCTCGTGGCAGGCGGCGCACAGCGCGGAGACGTCCTCGGCGTGCAGGTCCTGCATCTCGTCGATGAAGACCGCGACCCCCTTGCCGACGTCTGCAGCGAGTCCGCCCACGTCGGTCAACAGCTCGACGAGGTCGATCTCGATGTCGCCGGAGTCGGCCCGCCCGGCGACCGCGGCCGCATCGATACCGGGGTTCCACCGGTCCCGCAGCTTCGCCCCGGCCGCGGCATCCCGCTGGGCGAAGGCCTTGACGACCCCCAGGACGTGGTCGACGTCATCGCGCTGCGGGTGGCCGAGCTCGCGGACGGCGACGTGCAGGGCGGCGGACAGTGGGCGCCGCAGCCGCTGCTCCGGCCGCGCCTCGAGCTTGCCGGTCCCCCAGTGCGCCCGCACCGCCGTCGAGCGGAGGGCGTTGAGCAGCACGGTCTTGCCGACCCCGCGCAGTCCCGTCAGCACGATCGACCGCTCGGGGCGGCTGCGGGCGATGCGTTCCAGCACCACGGAGAAGCTCTCCAGCTCGACGTCGCGGCCGGCGAGCTCGGGGGGACGTTGGCCGGCGCCGGGCGCGTACGGGTTCCTGATCGGGTCCACGATCGGAGACTATGGGGCTGTCTAGCGTTGCCCCGAGACGTGGGGATACTTCCCGATCGCGTGTCGCGGCACCGGAGGGACCCGGCCTGCGCCCTGCGGACACCGCCGACCCCTGCCGCTGCGGCCGGATGTCTGCCACAGTTCAGCCGTGGGTGACATCGATCGGGGACCTCGTGGGGGGATGTATCAGGAGCGGCGCTCGGCGCTCCTAGTCGACGAGCGGCCGGGGAGCGGTCGGGGCGAGACAGCGCCACCGGCCCCGGAACCGACCACCCGGAGAAAGGCACGGTGAGGGGGCGATGAGCATCGACCACCAGTCGTCGTCGCCCGCGACGATCCCGGCCACCAGTGCCGGCTCATCCGTGGTGTCCACCTCGGTCTGGACGACGTCAGCGGACCTGTTCCGGCGCTGGCAGCTCGGCGACCCGACGGCGCTGGACGACCTCGTCCGGACGCTGAGCCCGGTGCTCTGGCAGCTGGTCCGGGCCTACGGCCTGGACCGGCACCGCGCGGAGGACGTGGTGCAGTGCACCTGGCTGGCCCTCGTGCGCCGCCGGCACTCGATCACCGACGCCGGCGCGGTGGGCGCTTGGCTGACCACCACCGCGCGGCGCGAGGCGTGGCGGACGCTCAAACGGGACCACCGCTCCCAGCCCGCCGACGACGAGGTGCTGGCTCGGCACGTGCCCGACCACCGCTCGGCCGAGGGCGAGGTCGTGACCCGGGACGAGCACGCCCGGCTGTGGGCCGGTGTCAACCAGCTCCCCGAGCGCTGCCGCCGCCTGCTCCGCGTGGTGGCGTTCGCCGACCGGCCCGACTACGCCGGGATCGCCGCGGACCTCGGGATGCCGGTCGGCAGCATCGGGCCCACTCGCGGCCGGTGTCTCGACAAGTTGCGAACGCTCCTCGTGGAGCAGGAAGGAGGCGGGCATGGCTGACACGTGGCAGCCCGAAATCGACGAGCTGGCCGCGATGTGGCAGGCCTACGATCCCATGCCCGCCGGGCTGGCCGAGACGGTCCTCGTCGCCCTCGCGATGGAGGACTTGGACCAGCAGTACGAGCTGCTCCACCTCGTCGAGCGCACTCGCGAGCTGGCCGGCGCCCGCGGTGACAACGAGGCCCTGACCGTCGTCTTCACCGGCGGCGAGCTGTCGCTCATGTTGCGGATCAGCCCGATCGGTGAGCGCGAACGCCGCCTCGACGGGTGGATCTCTCCCGCCCGTGCGGCCCGCGTCACGGTGCGCCAGCAGGACGCGACGTGGAACTCGACCGCCGACGGACTCGGCCGCTTCGAGATCGCCCGGCTGCCCAGCGGCCTGTCCCGGGTGGTCCTCAGCGCGGAGTCCGAGGCCCCCCAATCGGGTTCGGCGGACACGCAGGCCACGACGCCCACCGAGGACGGCCACCTCTTCGCCACGCCCGCCTTCGAGGTCTAGCCAGGCCCAGCGCCCCTCCGCGGCGTCGCCCCGACGCCGCCGCTCCCCAGGAGTTCGCATGCCCCAGCCCGACAGCCCCACCCAGCACCCGCAGCACGGCCGGCGCCCCGACCGCGACCCCGTGCCGCCGCCGCACGGGCACCTGCCCGACCGCAGCGCGCGTGCCCTGGACCCGCGCACGGCGGTCAGCGTCGCCGGGATCGCCCCCCGCTCCACCCTGTATGTCGGTACGCACCTGCTCGTCTCGTCGCAACGGGACAGCGCGGAGACGCTGGCGCGCCTCAACGAGGTCGCCGGACCGCTGGGGTGGGAGGTGCTCGTCGACGACGACTACGCCTGTGCCCGGGTCGCGCCCACGTTCGGCGCCGGCGGACACGACCACGGCGGGCACGGCCACGCGGAGCACCGTCACGAACCGGGCGGCGGGACGAGCGCTGCTGACCCTTGCGGCTGCGACCATCGAGCACCGTTGGGCCTCCACCGTTTCGTCGTGCGCATCCGGGAGGGCCAGGCGGCCGCGGCACCGGACGGCTGGTCGCTGCTGCAGCACGCCCGGGCGCGGTTCGGGCGCGATGCGCTGCACGGTGTCGGGCTGGACCATCTCATCCAGACCACGCCGGTGGAGGAGTCGAACCCGGTCGAGGAGTCCAACCCCGTCGAAGAGTCCAACCCGGTCGAAGAGTCCAACCCCGTCGAGGAATCCAACCCCGTCGAGGAATCGAACCCGGCCCGCAGCGAGGCGGTGGCGTCGTACGGACGCCTCGGCACGGGGGGTCGCCAACCCATCGCCTTCACCGGGCGCGCACCCCACCGCCGCGCGAGCCGCGACATCAATGGCCGCCGCCCCGTCGTGGCCGTCCTCGACACCGGCTGCGGCGCGCACGCGTGGCTCGACGACGTCGTCGACACCCGGCTCGAGCTGGACGGCGAGCCCATCGGGTTCACCGATCCCGCGACCGACCCGGAGGTGACCGGCAACGTCGTCGGCGGGTTGGACGGCGAGCTCGACCCCCTCGCGGGGCACGGCACGTTCATCGCCGGCCTGGTGCACCAGGCCTGTCCCGACGCCGACATCGTCACCGCCCGGGTCGTGGCGGCCGACGGGCGGATCATCGAGTCGGAGTGGCTCGACGCCCTGGTCCGCGTCGCCGAGCTGGTGCGCCGGCACGCCGCCGGCGAGCCCGGCGGGCGGCCCATCGACGTGCTGAACCTCTCGATGGGCTACTACCACGAGACCCCACAGGACCTGCTCTTCGACCCGGTCCTCGCGGGGGTGCTCGAGACGCTGGGCCGGTGCGGCACCACGGTCGTCTGCTCGGTGGGCAACGACGCGACCGCGCGTCCCTTCTTCCCCGCGGCCTTCGCGCCGTGGAGCGACGGCAAGGGCGGCCGACCCGCCGGCCGCGACTGCGTGCCGGTCGTCTCCGTGGGCGCGCTCAACCCCGACGGCCGCACGGCGGCGCTATTCAGCAACGCGGGACCGTGGGTGCGCCACTACGTGCCGGGCGCGTGCGTGCTCAGCACCAGCCCCGCCTTCCAAGGCGGGCGGCAGGCGCACGCCAGCACCACGGCATACGGCATGACCCGGCAGTCTCTGGACCCGGACGACTTCCGGGGCGGCTTCGCCATCTGGAGCGGCACCTCGTTCGCGGCGCCGCTGGTGGCCGGGCAGGTCGCCGCCCGGCTGGTCGACCACCTGCCCACCGACCGCGAGGACGTGGCGGTCACGGTCGCCCGCAGCTGGGGCGCCGTCACGGCCGTCACCGGCATCCGCTGCTGACCGCGCGTCACCGGCCGCCACGTCTCCGCCGGGGTGCCTCACCTTGGTGCCCCGGCGCGGCGCCGGGCGGACCTCATGGCACCGGCGGAGCAGAACCGGCCATGATGGGCGGGTGCTGGGCGCCGGGGAGCTCCACCGACGGGGACTGGAGAGCGCGAACGCGG
The DNA here is from genome assembly GCF_035708005.1 of Segeticoccus sp. Taxonomy (NCBI): domain Bacteria; kingdom Bacillati; phylum Actinomycetota; class Actinomycetes; order Micrococcales; family Intrasporangiaceae; genus Segeticoccus; species Segeticoccus sp. The sequence continues at coordinate 7,288 of NZ_DASSTI010000035.1, forward strand.
GTCGTCATCGTGCCGCCCGTCGTGACTACCTGCTCGCGCTGCAGCGCGCGACCGACGACGAGACGATCGCGCGGATCGAGCTGAGCCTCGCCTACGTCGAGTCCGAGCTCGGGACGGCCGCGCGCGGGCTCGAGCTGTGCCACCACGCCCTCGCCCTGCCGGACATCCCGGACGAGGTGCGCGGCCTGGTCCACGGCCAGCTGGGGATGCTGCAGATGCGGGCCGGCGACGGGGAGGCCGCCCTCGTGTCCCTCGCGGAGGCCGAACGGCTGCTGCCGGCGACCGAGCACCGGGCGCTCGGCAACGCCCACCTCGCCCGCGGCAACGTCCACCTCCAGCGGCGCGACGTCACGGCGGCGCGGCACGCCTTCCGGGCCGCCGATGAGCACTACGCGGCGGCCGGTCTGGTCCGGCAGCGGATGAAGGCCCGGCACAACCTCGGCTACACCCACCTGCTGGCCGGTGACATCCCCACGGCCCTGCGGCTGATGCAGGAGGCGGCCCCCACCTTCGCCGAGCTGTCACCCGTCTACGAGGCCGTCGGCGCCCAGGACCGTGCCGAGGCCCTCCTCGCCGCCGGTATGCCGGAGGACGCCGCCTCCGCGCTGCGCACCTCCGCGCGCGCCTTGGCCTCGCGCGGCATGCGACAGCGGCAGGCCGAGGCGCTGCTGGTGCTGGCCCGCCTGCTGCTGACCGAGGACCCGGCCGAGTCGCGCCGAGTGGCGCGCCGGGCGATGCGGTTGTTCGCCGGGCGCGGCAGCGAGGTGTGGGCGCTGCGCGCCGAGGCGGTCGCCGTCGCCGCCGACGTGCTCGCCGGCCGGGACACCGACCGGGAGCGCGCGGCGGCGCTCGGCCGGGAGCTGCGCGGTCACGGGCTGCACCGCGACGCCGGGCAGCTGGCCCTGCACGTCGCCCGGGCGGCGGTGGAGTCCGGCGACCTGGCGACGGCCGCCCGCCTCGTCCGCCGGACCCACCCCGGACCGGACGCGCCCCTCGGGAACCGGCTGCTGCGCCACGAGGTCCGAGCTGAACTGGCCGCCGCGCGGCAACGACCGGCGCACGCCCTCGAGGAGGTGCGGGCCGGCCTGGCCGAGCTGCACGAGTGGCAGTCCTCCTTCGGCAGCCTCGACCTGCAGAGCTCCCTCGTGGGCCACGGCCGGCGGCTCGCCCTCACCGGACTCGGCCTGGCCCTGGCCGACGGCCGACCGGAGGTGGCGTTCGAGTGGGCCGAGCGTGCCCGTGCCCTGGCCGTGCGCGTCGCGCCCGTGCGGCCGCCCGCGGACCCCACGACGGCAGCCGAGCTGGTCGAGCTGCGCGAGCTCTTCGCCACCCTCGGCTCCGGCGCGGACCACGGGCCCGGCACCACCGCGGCCCGGCGGCGGGTCGCCGAGCTGCAGCAGTCCATCCGCGAACGAGCTTGGCAGGGTGAGGGGTCCGGCCGGGTCACCGACCCGGTTTCGCTCGAGGCGGTCTCGGAGGTGCTCGCCGCGACCGGCGGCGCGCTGGTCAGTCACCTCGTCGTCGAGGAGCACCTATACGGCGTCGTCGTCGCCGGGGGCACCGCCAAGCTGGTCGACCTCGGTTCGTTCGCTCCGGTGCGCCAGCTGCTGCAGGGGCTGCAGGCCGACCTCGACATGATGGCCACCCACCTGCCGGGCCCCCTGCGCCGCGTCGTGCAGGCCACCCTGCAGGACCGGCTCGCCCAGCTCTCCGGGCACCTGCTCGCGCCGCTCGGCGACCTCGGCGACGGTCCGGTCGTGCTCGTCCCCTCCGGTGCGCTGGCCGGGACCCCGTGGTCGATGCTGCCGGCGCTCACCGGCCGGCCGCTGACCGTTCCCCGCTCGGCGAGCCTGTGGGTGCGGCGGCACGGGGACCGCCGGTCGCCGCGCAGCGCCGGATTCGTCGCCGGGCCTCGGGTGGCCCGTGCCGAGGAGGAGATCTCGCACGCGGCGCGGGCCTGGCCGGACCCGCCGGTGCTCGGGGTCGCCGAGGCCCGCGCGGCCGCCGTGAGCGAGGTCGCCGGCGCCGTCGACGTCCTGCACGTCGCCGCGCACGGCCGGCACTCCGCGGACAACCCGCTGTTCTCCGGGCTCGAGCTCACCGACGGGCCGTGGTTCGGCTACGACATCGACCGCCTCGCCGCCGTGCCGCAGACGGTCGTGCTGTCGGCCTGTGAGCTCGGCCGCTCCACCGTCCGCTGGGGCGAGGAAGCCCTCGGTATGACGACCGCCTGGCTGCACGCCGGATCGCACGCGGTCATCGCCTCACCCGCGAGCGTGGACGACGACGTCGCGTGCGCGGTGCTGTCCCGGGTGCATGACCGACTCGCGGCAGGCGACCACCCGGCATACGCCTTGGCGACGGCGACGCGCGGGCTGGCGGACCAGCTGTCCTCGCCGTTCCTCTGCTACGGCGCGGGGTGGTGAGCCCGGGCGTTCTGGGGTCGGGGACCAGAGGTCGAAAGAAATCTGGCGCCCGGATGTATCAGGAGGGACAGTGGGGTCTCTTTGCTGGTGTGAGCCACCACCGCACAGGGGCCCGACGCAGGGGGTCGGGTCGCTGAGCGGGTGATGTGGGGGCCGGGGAACAGGGACCCCGGACGGGGGGCCGCAGGGGAGCAGGACCGGCGGGTTCGGAATGGGGACCGTACCCGCCGGTCCTTCGCTGCGGTCATCGGGCCGCCATGATGGGCCTGTGCTGCACCTGCGCCTGCGTGTCCCCGGGGAACTCGTCGACCGCGTCGTGGCGCTGTTCGAGTCCGAGCGCAGCGCGGTGAACCTCCTCGTCCTTCCGCAGGCCTACCGGGACCCGGTGGGAACGATGGTGATGGCCGACCTGCCGCGGGAGAGCGCCGAGCCGGTGCTCAGCGCGCTGCACGAGCTGGGCGTGTCCGACCGCGGCTCGATCACGATCGTCGACGACCAGGTGGTCATCAGCAAGGCGGCGGAGGAGGCCGAGCAGGCAGCGCCCGGTGATCCCGAGGACGTGGTGATCTGGGACCTCATCGAGGACCAGGCCCGCGAGGACGCACGGTTCACCTTCGCGTTCGTCGCCTTCCTCGCCCTGGCCACGCTCATCGCCAGCATCGGGCGGTTGCAGGACCAGCCGATCCTCATCATCGCGGCGATGATCGTCGGTCCCGAGTTCGGGCCGATGGCGGCGATCTCCCTGGCGTTCGTGCGGCCGAAGTGGGAGCTGCTGCCGCGTGCCGTCGGCACGCTGGTGGGCGGCTACCTGCTGGCCCTGGCGGTCTCGTCGGCCGTGTGGACCGTCGTCTACCGACTCGGCGGCTTCACTGCCGCACACCTGCACCACGGGCCGCGGACCGACTTCATCGTGCAGCCCAACGTGTGGTCCTTCGTCATCGCGGTCCTCGCCGGAGTGGCCGGCATCCTGTCGCTGACGACGGACAAGTCGTCCAACCTGGTCGGGGTGTTCATCTCGGTCACGACGATCCCCGCGGTCGGCACGCTGTCGCTGGCCGTCGCCACCCTGGACGCCCACTTCGCCAAGGAGTCGATCTACCAGCTCGTCATCAACATCGCCGGCATCATCGGCTCCGGCATGGTGACGCTGGCGGTGCAGCGGCTGGTGTGGTGGCGCCGCGGAGCCGGTCCGCGCCGCCGGCTGTCCCGCGCCGCGAGCACCGGGTCCGGGCACAGCGGCGGGCAGCCGTGGCAGCGGCACGGCCTCCCCCGGTGACCCGGGCTACTTGACGATGGGGGCCTCGCCGTTGCCGGCGACCATCTCCTTGCCGGCCGCGGCCCAGGCGCGCATGCCACCGTCGACGTTGGCGACGTCGAAGCCCTGCTGCAGGAGCCACTGCACCGCACGGCCGGACCGGCCGCCGCTGCGGCACACGATCGGCAGGGTCTGCGCGTCGTCGGGCAGGTCGGCGAGCCGGGCGGGCAGGTCGCCGAGCGGGATGTGCACGGCGGACGGGGCGTGCCCGACCTCCCACTCGTCGGGTTCGCGGACGTCGACGATCGTGGCGTCGTCGGGCAGCTCGTTCACGGCAACGGTCGGGATCTGGACCATGCGGCCATCCTGTCATCCGCGCTCGGCGGGCACCGCCCGGGCTCTTCACGCCGGCGTGAAGAACGCCGCCCCAGCCCGGCCGACCCACCACACCACCCACGCCGGCGTGAAGAACGCCGCGGCGGCGCCGTGCTACTTGAGCAGCCGCGACATCCGCCGGTCGGCCAGCGGCTTGCCACCGGTCTGGCAGGTGGGGCAGTACTGCAGCGCCGAGTCGGCGAACGAGACCTCCCGCACCGTGTCGCCGCAGACCGGGCACGCCGCGCCGGCACGGCCGTGCACCCGCATGCCTGCCCGCTTGGCGTCCTTGAGCTCCTTGGCCGGCTTGCCGCTCGCGGCCGCCACGGCCTCGCGCAGCGTCTGCTGCAGCGCGGCATACAGGTGCTCCACCTGCTCGGCGTCCAAGGAGGCGGCGAGCGCGAACGGCGACAGCTTCGCCGCGTGCAGGATCTCGTCGGAATAGGCGTTGCCGACCCCCGCGAGGACGCTCTGGTCGCGCAGCAGCCCCTTGATCTGCGTGCGGCGACCGCGGAGCAGCTCCGCGAACCGCTCGAGGCTGAAGTCGTCGGCCAGCGGGTCCGGCCCGAGCGAGGCGATGCCGGGCACCTGCTGCGGGTCGGTGACCAGGTAGGCGGCGAGCCGCTTCTTGGTGCCGGCCTCGGTGAGGTCGAAGCCGCTGCCGTCGGAGAAGCGCACGCGCAACGCGATCGGCGACTTGCCGGGGCGCAGCATCGTCGTCGGCATCGCGTCGGACCAGCGCAGCCACCCGGCGCGGGCGAGGTGGAAGACGAGGTGCAGCCCCTCCGCCTCGAGGTCGACGAACTTGCCGTGCCGGGACACCCCGGACACCGGCAGGCCGGCGAACGCCTGCGGCGGCGGGTTGAACGTCTTCAGGACGCTGATCGACCCCAGCTCGACGGCGGTGACGGCGAGGCCGTCGGTGCGCTCGCGCAGGTAGTCGGTGAGGGCCTGGACCTCGGGCAGCTCGGGCACGGCACCATCCTGTCAGCCGCGAGACGGGACGTCCCGCGCCTGCCGCCACCCCGCGGGCGCACCCGGCGCCGGGCCGGCGCCGTCCCCCAGCGGAGCGGGGCGCGCGATACCGTGCCAGGCGAGCAGGCGCAACAGCCCGTGGCCGTCGGGGGCGCGCACGACCGGCACCGCCGCCCCGAGCTCCCGGGTGTCGTGGCGGTGCCACGGCCCGGCCGCCGCCAGCTCCTCGTTCGGCACCGGCAGCCCGTGCGAGAGGACCTGCTCCTGCGGGGTCAGCTGACGGATCGCGATCGCCGCGACGCGGTCGGGCCGCTCGCTCGCGAAGTCACCGTAGGTCGTCGGGTCGTGCTGCCCATCGTCCCCCACGAGCACCCACCGCACGTGCGGGAACTCGCGGGCCAGTCGGTGCAGCGCCTCCCGCTTGTGCTGGACGCCGCTGCGGAACCACCCGGTGTTGGTCGGGCCCCAGTCGGTGAGCAGCAGCGGCCCGGCCGGGTAGTCGTGCCGCCGCAGGAACCGGACCAGCGTCGGGGCGCTGTTCCACGCACCGGTGGACAGGTAGAACACCGGCGCGCCCGGGTGCTCGGAGAGCAGCTCGCGATAGAGCTCGGCCATCCCCGGCACCACCCGCCGCGACCCCGCCCGCCGCACGAACGTGTTGTATGCCGCGATCAGCGGCCGGGGCAGCCGCGTCACCATGACGGTGTCGTCGATGTCGCTCACCAGGCCGCGGCGCACCTGGGATCCGATGACCTGCACCTGGCCACGCGACCGCGGCGCGTTGTCCGCCTCGATCGTGACGTCGTGCCACCCCTCCGGCAGCCCGTGCCGGGAGACCGTGACGTCCACGTAGCCCTGCCGGTCCGTCCGGGTGTGCACCACCCGCCTCCCCACGCGCACCGTCACCGGCACGTCGATGGCCGGTGCCGTGAGGAAGGCGCGCCAGCCGCGTTGCAGGTTCTCGGCCTCCTCGAGCTCCTCCTCCGAGGCCGCCGCGTGGTCACCCGCCGGCTTGTCCGTGCGGTCCTGCGGCCGGGCCAGCAGCACCCGTCCCAGCACCCGCACCCACTCGGAATTTTCTCGCGGCTCCTGCGACGTCGCTGAGGGTGTCCCGTACCCCGTGTGCCCGATCGCCCGGTTGTGCCACCCGCGCCGGCGCAGCACGTGCTCGACGCGGCGGAACACCGCGTCCTCGATCACCGCAGCGACGTGGGGCCGTGCCATGCACCCGAGGGTATGCCGAGCGCTCGCCGCACGCCCCGACCCACCGATCGCGGACCTCACCCCTCCGGTCCGACCTCACCCGAACGGGTGAGTTTTACCGTTTCTTGGGCATAACCCTGCCAAGTCTTGACCGGGGTGCCTACGGTCGGGAGCAAGCCGCAGGGCTCGGGGGACGAGTCCTGAAGGGGTTCGGGGGCGAGCCGCAGGGCTTGGGGGATGAGGAGGGGACCGATGTCTCGTTGCCGCACCGCACGAGGCGTGCCGTGACCGCCCGCTCGGTGCTGGCACAGCGGGCCGGGACGACCGTGCGCACCGAGGCGGCCCGGGTCGCCGCGACGCCGCGACCGGAGCCCGCCCCGGCCACCGAGTTCGTCCCGCCGGCCGCCGCTTCGTGGCTTCGCTCGTGGGCGGCGCGCTTCCCGCGCTTCGCCACCCTGGTCCTCGTCGGCGACATCACCGCCTTCCTCGGCAGCCTGCTCCTCATCCCCCTCCTCACCCGCGCCCACGTCCTCTTCCTCGTGCTCATGGTGGGGAGCTACGCCTGGCTCGGCCTCTACCGGGCGCGGATCACGCTCTCCGTGCTCGACGACATTCCCCAGCTGCTCGGCGGCTGCGCCCTGGCGGTCGCCCTGAGCATGACGGTTGCCGTCGTCAAGGGTGAGGGCACCGCCGACGTCGGCCTGCTCTGGCGGGCCGGGCTGTTGCTGGCCGGGGTCCTGGTCGTGCGGGTCCTCGGCTACGCCCTCCTGCGCGCACTGCGCCGGGCCGGTCTGACCGTGCGTCGGGTCGTGGTCGTCGGAACCGACGAGATCGGCCTCACCGTGGCACGCCGCATCCAGGAGCATCCCGAGCACGGGCTCCGCCTGGTCGGATTCGTCGATGCCGACCCGCCCCTCGTCGGCCCGCCGTTGACCGCACCGTTGCTCGGGGGACAGGACGACCTCGCGGCGATCCTGCAACGGCACCGGGCGGACGTGGCCGTGGTCGGCTTCCTGCAGGAGCGTGGCGTGGACCTCCTCGGGCACCTGCGCCGCTGCGCCGCCCTGCCCTGCGAGGTCTACGTGGTGCCGCGGCTGATGCAGCTGCCCGCCCGCAACCGCACCGCCGACCAGGTCTGGGGCGTGCCGCTGCTGCGGGTCCGCCAGCCGGTGTTCCAGAGCCTCGCCTGGCCGGTCAAGCGCCTGTTCGACGTGCTGCTCGCCGCCGTCGCCCTCCTCGTGACGGCACCGGTGCTGGCGGTCGCGGCCCTCGCCGTCCGGCTGGAGGGAGGCCCCGGCGTCATCTTCCGTCAGGAGCGCGTCGGCCTCGACGGGCGGCCCTTCACGGTCCTCAAGCTGCGGTCGCTGAAGCCGGCGACGCTGCAGGACGCCGCCGAGCGCTGGTCGATCAGCGACGACGAGCGGATGGGACCGGTCGGCCGGTTCATCCGGACCACCTCCATCGACGAGCTGCCGCAGCTGTTCAACGTGCTGCGCGGTGACATGAGCATCGTCGGACCACGGCCCGAACGGCCGTACTTCGTCGAGCAGTTCGCCCAGCAGTACCCGGACTACCTCGACCGGCACCGGGTGCCGGTCGGGCTGACCGGCTACGCCGCCGTCAACGGCCTGCGCGGCGACACCTCGATCGCCGAACGGGTGGAGTTCGACAACCTCTACATCGAGTCCTGGTCCCTCTGGCTCGACGCCAAGATCTTCCTGCGCACCTTCGCCGCCGTCCTGCGAGGCGATGGTTCGTGACCCTCACCAGCTCCCCACCCCCACCCCAGGACCTGCGCCGGCGCACGTTCGGCGGCGTGGTCTGGAGCTATGCGACCTTCGTGTCCGGCAAGGGCGCCGCCGTGCTCACCACGGTCGTGCTCGCCCGACTCCTCACGCCGAGCGACTTCGGCCTGGTCGCGGTCGGGCTGCTGTGCATCAACTACCTCGACCGGGTCAAGGACCTCGGCATCGGCTCGGCGCTCATCCACACGCGCGACGAGTCCCGCCGCACCCTCGGCACCGGCATCACCGTCACGTTCGTGTCCACGACGGCGCTGTCGCTGCTCGCGTTCGCAGCCGCGCCACTGGCCGCCGACTTCTTCCACAACGACGACGTCACCGGCGTGGTGCGGGCCCTGGCCGTGGCCTACTTCGTCTCCGGCCTCGGCATCGTCCCGGACAGCCGGCTGCGGCGCTCCCTGGACTTCCGGCGTCGCACGATCCCGGAGGTGTCCGGCGCCCTGGTCAAGGGCGGCGTCTCGATTGCCTTGGCCGTCGCGGGGTTCGGCGCCTGGAGCCTGGTCTGGGGCCAGGTGGCGGGGACCGCCGTGGTGAGCGTCCTCGACTGGTGGCTGGCCGGCATACGGCCGTTCCTGGCCTGGGACGGCACGTCGGCCCGCGACCTGCTGCGCTACGGCCTCCCGCTCATGGCCGTGGCGGTCCTCGGCGTCGTGGTCGACAACCTCGACTACCTCGTCGTCGGGCGTCGGATGGGTGAACGCGAGCTGGGCCTCTACACCCTCGCCTACCGCGTGCCGGAGCTGCTCGTCCTCAACTTCCTCGTCGTGGTCAGCATGGTCCTCTTCCCGTCGCTGTCGGCGCTGCAGCACGACCGGCCGGCGATGCGGCGCGCCTACCTCGACGCCCTCCGGCACGTCACCCTGGTCACCCTGCCCCTGGGCGTGGTCGTCGCGGGGCTCGCGCCGGAAACCATCACCGTCCTGTTCGGCCCGCGCTGGGAGGCGGCGATCGTGCCCGCCCAGCTGCTCGCGATCGCCACCCTGCTCTACTCGATCTCCTTCCACGCCGGCGACGTCTACAAGGCCATCGGCCGGCCGGGGATCCTCAACACCGTCGGCATCCTCAAGGTGGCGGGGTTCGCCCCGGTGCTCTGGTGGGCCGCCGGGCACTCCCTGGTGGCCGTCGCGGCCACGACAGTCCTGCTGCAGCTGCTGTTCACCGGGCTCAAGCTGGGCATCGCCGGGCACGTGCTGGACATCGCGCCGGCGCAATGGTTCTCGACGCTGCGGCCGGCCCTGGTCTGTGGCGGCCTCCTGGCCGTGCTGCTCGTCGGCATGCGCTGGTCGCACCTGCCGCTGCTCCACACCAGCACCCCACCGTGGCTGCGGCTGGCCGTCCTCGGCGCCGCCGCCCTCCTGCTGTATGCCGGCTGCCTGCGTTGGCAGCAGCCGGACCTGTTCCGGGCGCTCACCGGGCGCTTCCGCACGCTCGGCCGCCCAGCGGCCAGGACGACAGGAGGTCGGTCATGACCGGCATCGCGACCCTGCTGCCGATGCTGCCCGACGTGCAGGGCGCCCGGGTCGTCCTCGACGTGCCCGACACCCAGCTCGAGAGCGCGCTGCGCCGGGCCGGCGCGCGCAGCGTCGAGGACTGGGCCGCGACCGGGGTCGGCGGAGATCGGGGGACCGCCGACCTCATCCTGCTGCGCGGACCCGGCGCCGCGCTCCACGCCGGCCGGGCCGGCGAACTCCTCGCTCCCGGAGGCACCTTGGCGCTCTTCGTCCCCCACCGCAGCCTCGGCCGCCGCCACGACGGCGCCCTGGGCGTCGAGCAGGGCGAGCTGCTGCTGCGCTGCGCCGGGCTGGTCCCGCACACCGCCTACGGCGTGCGACCGGACCTCATCGCGCCGGGCTTCACGGTGCCGTTGCGTCCCGTCGACGCGCTGCCGCACTTCGCCACCGACCTGCACCGCCCCTGGTCGACGGCGGCCACGCTGGCGGGGCCGCTGCTCACCCATCTCCCCCACGGCCGGGAGGCGCTGCTGCCGGTGCTCCTGCTGCGCGCCACCGCGCCGCAGACCGGCACCTCGACGCGGCCGCCGAGGCTCTCCTTCACCGACCGGCTCCTGGCCGACGCGCGCCGCCACCTGCCGGGAGCCGACGCGGACGCGTTGGCAGCGCTGCAGATCAGCGGCCACGGGGGGCACCGCTCCTACCTGCTCTACAGCCACCGTTCGCCCTACCCGCTCGCCGTCGCCAAGGTCGCCGCGACGGACGCGATGGCCACCGCGCTGTCGGCGGAGCAGCAGTCGCTGGAGCGGGTCCGGGCCCTCCCCTCGCGCGGCGAGTGGACCCAGCAGACGGTCCCGGAACCGTTGGCGTGCTGGCGGATCGGCACCACCACCGTCCTGCTCGAGACGTGTCTGCCCGGGCAGCAGCTCACCGCCAAGGTGCGCCGTCGGGTGCGGGTCGGCGTCCACCACGCGCGGGAGGACCTCGCCCTCCCGCTGGCCTGGCTGTCGGACCTGCAGCACAGCAGCGCGCACGGCACCGCCTTCCTGCTCGATCCCGACCTGGTCGCCCGCGCCGCGATGCACCGTCCCTACGGCGTGCCCGTCGGCCAGTGGGAGGCGTTCGCCGCCGCCGCCGCTGAGTCGGCGCGGGAACGCGCCGGCCTGCCGGTGCCCGCGGTGCTCTCCCACGGCGACCTCTGGCCCGGCAACCTGCTGGTCGGCGGCCCCGCCGGGCTGGCGGTCCTCGACTGGGAGGCGTCGCGACCGGACGGCTCACCCGTCTCCGACCTGCTCTTCCTGCTGCTGACCTACCTGCAGCTGGCCGAGACCCGCGGCACGACACCGCCGTCGCTCGGCACCGTACTGGCACGGCACCTGCTGACGGGCGCGACGGGCGCGAGCGGGACGGCATACCGCCTGTTCACCGAGCACCTCGAGCAGCTGGGCCTGCCGGCGGGGGCCGGCCCGGCACTGCTGGCGCACGAGCTCCGCAGCCGGGACCTATCGGGAGGCGGGGGGCGGCCACGCGCGCACGCCGAGAGGAGCAGCACGTGAAGGTCCTCACGGTCATCGACTCACTCGGCTTCGGCGGCGCCGAGCGGCTCCTGCCCACCCTCGCCGCCGCCGGGCCGGCCGCCGGCCTGGAGCTGGTCGTCGCCAGCCTCGAGCCGCAGACCGCCGAGCGCAGCGTGATGGTGCCCCGATTGCAGGCCGCCGGGGTGGCGCCGCGCTACCTCGACGTCAGCCGGCTGGCCGAGCGCGGAGCGGTCGGCCGGGTCGCCGACGCCATCCGCCGCTCCGGCTGCGACGTCGTGCACGCCCACCTGGGCACGTCGAGCACCCTCGTCCCGCGGGCCGCCCGACGGACCGGCGTCCCGTGCTTCTGCACCCTGCACACGCTGCCCGAGCAGTTCGGGGGGCGCAGCCTGCTGCGGGAACGGCTGTGCGTGGAGTCGGCCGGCCGCAGCAACGGGCTGCTGTTCGTGAGCGAGGCCGCCCGTGCGGCGTACGCCCACCGCTACCGCGCTCGGCCGAGCTGGCGTGTGGTGCACAACGGGATCGACCTGAAGACCTGGGCCCCCGGGGCGGGGGGCTTCCCGGAGGACCTCGGGCTGCCGTGGGGCGTGCCGGTCGCCAGCATCGTCGCGGCCCTGCGCGCGCCCAAGGGCCACGCGCTGGCCATCGCCGCCTGGCGGTCGGTGCTGCGCCGGGTTCCCGATGCCCACCTGCTCATCGTCGGCGACGGGCCGGAGGAGCCGATGCTGCGCCGGCTGGCGGAACGCACCGGCGTCGCCCGCCACGTGGTCTTCGCCGGCCGCCGCGACAGCGAGTCCGAGACGGCGGACATCGTGCGCGCCAGCGACGTCGTCCTGCTGCCGTCCTACACGGAGGCGCTGCCCACCACGCTCATCGAGGCCGCTGCCTGCGCGCGACCCGTGGTCGCCACCGACGTCGGCGGCACGGGTGAGGTGGTCGACCACCGGCGCACCGGTCTGCTCGTGCCGCGCGGGCAGATCGCCGCGCTGGCCGACGCGGTCAGCGACCTGCTCGTCGACGAGGACCGCCGGCGGCGAATGGGGCTGGCCGCCCGCCGCCACGCAGAGCTGCACTTCGACATGCACGACTGGGCAGCGACGCTGCACGACCTCTACGCCGACGCACTGGAAGCCCTTGCCGCCCCCGCCGTGGCCGGAGGGCTGGGCTGATGGACGCCCACTCGCCTGCCACGCCGCTGGTCACCGTCGTGGTCCCCGCTCTCGACGAGGAGCAGGCGATCGGCGGCTGTCTCGCGTCCGTGCTCGCGCAGTCCGAGCACCGCCTGGAGGTGCTCGTCGTCGACGGTGGCTCCCGGGACCGCACCCGGCAGGCCGTGACCGGGATGGCCGCCACGGACCCGCGGGTTCGCCTGCTGCACAATCCCGCCCGCGGGATCCCGCAGGCGCTCAACGTCGGTCTCGCAGCCGCCCGCGCTCCCTGGCTGGTCCGGGTGGACGCGCACTCGACGGTGCCGCCGGACTACGTCGCCCGGGCGCTCGGCCACCTGCAGACCGGCCGCTGGGGCGGGGTCGGCGGCCGCAAGGACGCGGTCGCCGGCACCGCCACGGGCCGGGCGATCGCGGCCGCCCTCGGCTCCCGCCTGGGGGTCGGTGGGTCGACCTACCACCACGGAACCACCGCGCAGGTGGTCGACCACGTCCCGTTCGGCGCCTACCCCACGGAGCTGCTGCGGTCCCTCGGTGGCTGGGACGAGGCGATCCCGGCCAACGAGGACTTCGAGCTCGACCACCGGGTGCGCCTGTCCGGCCGGGAGCTGCTCTTCGACCCCGACCTGCGGATCGCTTGGCACTGCCGCGAATCCGTCGGTGACCTGTTCGCGCAGTACCGTCGCTACGGCCGGGGCAAGGCCGCCGTCGCGCGCAAGCACCCGGGTTCGCTGCGGCCCCGCCACCTCGTGCCGCCGGTGCTCGTCGGCTACCTCGGAGTGGCCGCGCTCAGCGCGCTCCGTCGCCCCGTCGCGCTGCTCGCCGTCCTGCCGTATGCCGGAGTGCTGGCCCTCGGTGCCACGGTCACCGGCCGCGGCCTCACCGGCAGCGGGCGCGCGCGGCTGACCGCGGCGCTGCTGGCCATGCACACCGGGTGGGGACTGGGCGTGTGGGAGGGGCTGGCGGCCCAGTTCCACGACCGGGAGGCGAGACCCTGATGCGGATCACCCTGGTGGAGTTCAACCCCTCCGGAGGCCTGTTCCAGTTCGCCTTCCAGCTGGGCGAGGCACTGGCGGGGCGGGGGCACGACGTCGAGCTGGTCACGGGGCCGGACCCGGAGTTCACCTCCTCGGTCGCGGGCCTGCGCGTCGTCAGCCTGCTGCCGACCTGGCACGCGGGGGCCCGCGACGTCCGCTCCCCCTGGCACCGCAAGGCCGAGCGCGCCGGCCGGGGGATCCGGTATGCCGCAGCCTGGCTCCGCCTCGCCGCCTACCTGCGTGCCCAACGGCCGGAGGTCGTGCAGTGGGCGTCGTGGCGGTTCGCGCTCGACGGCGTGGCCGTGCGCTCCGTCGCCGGCGCCCTCCCGGGCACGGTGATGGCCGACCTGGTGCACAGCCCGCGGGCGTTCGTCGAGCAGCACTCGACCGCCCGGCCGGCCGAGGGCACCGAGGGTCTCTTCAAGCAGGGGCGGGCCTTCCACGGGGCGCTCGGGTCGGCATACCGCTGCCTGGACGTGGCCTTCGTGCTCGGTGAGCGGGCCCGCGCCGAGCTGCTCGAGCAGTGGCCGACGGTGCGGCGGGTCGAGGTGCTGCCACACGGCGACGAGGGCGTCTTCGCCCGCGGTGCGCAGCAGCCACCCGCGGGGGACTGCCCGCCGGTGGCACTCTTCTTCGGCACGTGGACCCGCTACAAGGGGCTGGACCTGCTCCTGGAGGCGTTCGCGCTCGTGCGTGCCGAGTTGCCCGAGGCCCGGCTCGTCGTCGCCGGCGACGTGAGCGGCGACCTCGACGTGGCCGAGGTGGAGCGGTTGGCGGCGCGGGTGGGCGGGGTCGAGCTGCGGCCCGGGTACGTCCCGGCCGAGGACGTGGCGCCCCTGGTCGGGACCGCCCGGGTGGTGGTGCTGCCCTACCGCGCCGTGTTCCAGAGCGGGGTCGCCCACCTGGCGCAGACCTTCGCCCGCCCGGTGGTCGCCACGGACGTGGGCGACCTCGCCGCCGTCGTGGCCGACGGGCGCAGTGGCCTCGTGGTGCCGCCGGCCGACCCGCCGGAGCTGGCCGCCGCCGTGCTGCGCCTGCTGCGTGACCCGGCGACCGCGAGCGCCTACGGAGCAGCCGGCCGCGAGGACCTCCGCCGTCGCGGGTCGTGGAGCGACGTGGCCGCCACGGTCGAGGCGGTCTACCTCGACCTCGTGGGCGACCTCGCCGCAGGAGCGAGACACACGGCCCGGCCACGCCGGGGAAGCGCCGTCCGCGGACCGCGACCACGTCCGGCACAGAACCGAGTTCCCGCACCAGCAAAGGGAAGAACGCCATGATGCACCTGCACCGTCCTCGCCGGGGCACCCGACGGAGCCCTCGGCTGGCCCCGCGTGTCCGACAGCTGCGCACGCTGGGACTGCTCCGGCTGAGCGTCGTCACCGGCGTGGGGGTCGCCCTGCTCGTCGCCGTCGCGGCGAGCCTCTTCGCGGGCCACCGCCCCGGCGGCTGGCAGGCCCACGCCAGCGCCGTGGTGCTCCCCCAGACGAAGTCCTCCGCGGATGCGGCGAACTACTACGAGACGCTGAGCAACGGCCAGCTGGTCTCCACCGTCGCCCAGCTCGTGGACCGGCCACGCTACCTGCGCACCGCCGCACACGACCTCGGCCTGTCCGCCGAACCCGGTGCTGGCGTGACGGTTTCGGCGGCCGCGGTCCCGGAGACGGCCGTGGTCACGGTGACCACGGAGGCGCCGACCTCGCGGGCCGCCGAGCAGATCGCCGACCGCGTGCTGGCGCAGGCCACCCCCGACGTGGACGCACTCGTCCCGCCCTACCGGCTCAAGCCCGTCAGCTCCGCCGCCGGGACCGCCACCGAACGCGGTCTGTCCGCGAGCGCCTTCGCCGTGATCGCCGCCCTCGTCGCGCTGGTGGCGGGCACGGCTGCGCAGCAGCTGGTCTACCAGCTCGGGCTCGCGCGGCGGCGGGGCGCGGCCGCCACCCGCATCGCCGCCGACCGCGATCAGCGGCGCTCCCTGCGCACCGTCTGACCCGACCCGCCGTCCCGCCCGAGGATTCCGCGATGCTCTACCGACCGCGCACCGAGCCGCCCGGCGGCCCGCCCGTGCCGCTGCCGGTGGTGCTGCCCGGGACCGCCCTCGTGGTCGCCGGGACGGCCACCGCGGTGCTGTGCGGCCTGGTCGAGCCCCGCGCGGCAGCCCTCGGTGTCGCCGGCCTGCTGGGCCTGGCGGCCCTCGTCACCGCGGTGCTGCGTCCGTGGGCGGCCGTGGTGCTGCTCGTGGTCAGCGAGGTGGCGAACCTCAGCTCGATCCTCGGCTACGTGCACGGCCTGTCGATCTATGTCGTGCTGCTGGTCGCCGGCACCGCCTCCTTGGTGCTGGCATGGCGCCGCGGCCGGATCCGGTTGCAGTGGTCACCCATCCACCTGCTGGTGGGGGTCTACCTGGCCTGCCAGGTGCCGTCGCTGTTCGGCGCGCTCGACCCGGCGCTGGGCTTCGAGACCCTGGTGGAGCGGATCAAGGACGCGGTGTTCCTCAGCCTGGTCACCCTGCTGCTGACCGCCGTCCCGAGCGGTGCCCGTTCCACGGCCGCCGTCGCGCGGGCCCTCGGCCGGCGACAGGTCGACCTCGTCCGCGTCGCCGCCCTGGTGATGGGTGGCCTCGCCGTCCTCAGCGTCGTGCACGAGTACCTGCTGCACGACGCCGGCAGCCTGTTCGGGTTGAGCAACGTGCCCAAGTCCGCGGACCTCGGCAGCGTCACCTCCCGACACTCCGGCCCCGAGACCGACCCCAACTTCTGGGCGCGCAGCCTGCTGGCCTTCCTGCCCCTGGCGTGGTCACTGGGGGCCGCCGGGCATCCGCTGGCCGCACGCCTCCCGCGGTGGAGCCGGCTCGGCTGGGCGGTGCTCACCCTCTTCATGGCCGTGGCCGTCTTCCTCACCGGGTCCCGTGGCGGGTTCCTCGCCGCGGCCCTTGCCGGGGTGTTCTGGCTGGCCGTCGCCGGCCGGCACTACCGCCGCTGGCTGCTCGCGGTCCCCGTGCTCGGCGCCGGCGCCCTGCTCCTCCCGGGCCTGGGCTCGCGGCTGCTGACCCTCGGGCAGGTCGTCAGCGCCAGCGAGACCAGCACCGGCGACGCCTCCCTGGTGCAGCGGGCCGCCGCGCAGGAGATCGGGCTCGCCATGGTGCGCGACCACCCGGCCCTCGGGGTGGGGCTCGGCAACTTCCCGGTCGCCTGGGACACCTACCAGATCGACGCGACCACCGCCGTGCTGCGCCAGGTCGCGCCGCACAACCTCTACCTGCAGGCCGCGGCCGAGGGCGGGGCGCTGGGCCTGCTCGGGCTGCTGGTCCTCCTGGGCGGCAGCCTGGCGCTCGGGGCACGCGCTCTCCTCTGCACCACCGACGGCGGCTCGGCCCGTGGGTCCCGGCTCCTGTCCGCCGGGCTGCTCGCGGCCCTGCTCGGCTGGTCCGTGGCCAGCCTGGTGCTCCACCTGGGCTACCTGCGTGTGCTCTTCGTCGTGATGGCGCTGGTCGCCGGGCAGGACCTCGCCGAACGGGCACGGGTCCGGGTCGATGTGCCCGACCGCCGCCTGCTCCCGGCACCAGCACCGCGGACCGGTCGCGGTCTGGTGCCCTGGGTCGCCGGCTCGCTCGTGGCCCTCGTGGTGTGCGGCGCGGGCTGGTCCCTGGGCCTGACGCGGGTCTCGGCGTGGACCGCCACCGAGCAGGCCGTGCTCGTGCCGGTGGAGGACGAGGGCAACCCGAGCGCGTACTCCTACGGCCTGCTGGCGCGCAGCTACCTGGTGCCCACCTATGCCGTCCTGGTCCAGAGCGCCCGCGACGAGGTGCTGGCCCACGACGACCGAGACGGCGGCACACCGGTCGCCGTCAGCGCCAGCGGCACCGCCGGCCGGGCCCTGGTGACGGTGCAGTCCACCGGCGCGTCTCCAGCCCAGGCGGTCCGGGTGACCACTCGCGTCGTCGCCCACGGCCGCGAGGTGGTCGCGCGCACCGACGGCCTCTACCGCCTGGGGGCCTCGCTGAGCCCGGCGGCGGCAACCCGCGTGTCCGTGCTCGACCCGTGGCGGGCCGCCGCGCTCCTGGGGGCCGGCCTGCTGGCCGGTGCCGGCACCGTGCTGCTGGCGCGGAGGCGGCTCCGATGACCACACAGGCGGGCTCCTCGTGCACCGCCCGACCGGCACGGCCGGCCCCGCCGGTGCTCCGCGTCTGCCACGTCATCCACAGCCTGCAGCCGGGCGGTGCCGAGCACCTGCTGGTCGACCTCGCGCTGGCCGGCCGGGCACACGGCATACACAGCACGGTCCTGGCGCTCGTCGGCGGCTGCGACACCGAGCCGGGCAGGGCGCTGCGGACCGCGGGCGTGGCGGTGCGGAGCTTGGCACTTGCGAACCGCTGGGACCCGCGGGCGCTCGGCCTCGCGCGCGACGAGGTCGCCGCCAGCCGGTGCGACCTCGTGCACACCCACCTCAAGCACGCCGACCTGGCCGGGGCCCACGCGGCCCGGGCCCTCGGGCTGCCGATGGTCTCCACGCTGCACGTCATCGAGGACGCGCCGGACCGGGTCGGCCGAGCCAAGCGCTGGCTGGCGGCACAGGCCCGGATCCGCACCGCGGGGCGCACGATCGCGGTCTCGGAGGCGCAGCGGCAGTGGTACCTGTCGGTGTTCCCCGGCGAGGCGGCGCGGGTGACGACGGTGCGCAACGGGGTGGCCGCCGCACCGGCGCTCGACGCCCGGCGGCGTGCCGCCCTGCGGACCGAGCTCGGCGCCCGCCCCGGCGACGTGCTGGCGACGCTGGTCGCGGTCGTCCGCCCCGAGAAGGGCCACGCCGACCTCGTCGCGGCGCTGGACCGGCTCCCCGAGGACCTGCCACTGGCGGTGGCGCTGGTCGGGGACGGCCCGGCCATGGAGTCGGTACGCCGGGTCGTCGCCGCGAGCCCGCACCGCGACCGGATCCGCCTGACCGGCTACCGGACCGACGCGGCCGCCCTCCTGGCCGCCTCCGACCTCGCGCTGCAGCCGAGCCACGAGGACGCCCTGCCCACCACGCTGATCCACGCCCTCGCCGCCGGCGTCCCCGCCGTGGCGACCACGGTCGGGGGGATCCCCGAGATCGTCGCGCCCGGCACGGGGCTCCTCGTGCCGCCCCGGCGGCCAGACCTGCTCGCGGACGCGGTCGCCGAGCTCGTCACCGACCCGCTGCGGCGGGCCCGGCTGGGGGCAGCGGCACGCCGCCGCTACGAGGCCGAGTTCTCCGCCGGGGTCTGGACCGGGCGGCTGCGGGAGGTCTACGACGAGGTGCGTGCCCGGCATACCGCCTCGCGCGCGCGATCCCGGCAGCCCGGGTGACCGCGGGGCGAGTCAGTGCCGCGGGCGATACTGGGGCGCACCGCACCTCCTTCTCCCGACGACGCCGCAGGAGGGCCCGATCCGCACCACCGCCAGCATCCTGCACCTGGACCTGGATGCCTTCTTCACCTCCGTGGAGCAGCGGGACAAGCCCTCGCTGCGCGGGCGGCCGGTCATCGTCGGCGGCGTCGGGGGACGCGGGGTGGTGGCGACCGCGTCCTACGAGGCGCGACGGTACGGCGCGCGCTCGGCGATGCCCACCGCCGAGGCCCGCCGCCGCTGCCCGGCGGGGACGGCGTTCCTGGCCGGGCGGTTCGAGGCCTACCGCCGCTCCTCGGCCGTCGTCATGGGCCTGCTGCAGGAGCTGTCCCCCCTCGTGGAGCAGGTCTCCATCGACGAGGCCTATGTCGACCTGGCCGCGCATGCCGACGCGGACCTGGGGGTGCCCGCCCTGGGACGGCTCGGGGCCGAGCTGCTCGACCGGATCCGGGAGGCGACCGGCGGGCTCACCGCGTCGGCCGGCATCGCCTCGTCGAAGATGCTCGCCAAGATCGGCTCCGACCTGCGCAAGCCGGCCGGGCTGACCGTCATCGCGCCGGGCGACGAGCTGGCCCTGCTGCACCCGCTGCCGGTGACCAGGCTCGGCGGCGTCGGACCGGCGACCGAGCAGCGGCTGCGCGTGCTCGGGGTGCGCACGGTCGGTGACCTGGCCCGGATCGACCGGGCCGACCTGGTGAGCGTGTTCGGGCGGGCGCACGGCGAGGGGCTGTACCGGCTGGCACGCGCCGAGGACGACCGGGCGGTCGAGCCGGAGCGCGAGGCCAAGAGCGTGTCGGCGGAGGAGACCTTCGAGACCGACGTCACGGACAAGCGGGTGCTCGGCGCCGAGGTCGACTCCCTCGCCGACCGGGTCGGGGCACGGCTGGCCAAGGGCGGGGCGTTCGGGCGGACGGTGACGCTCAAGGCGCGCCGGCACGACTTCTCGACGCTGACCCGCTCGGAGACGCTGACCCACAGCACCAACGAGCCGGCCGCCATCGCCGCCGTCGCCCGACGGCTGCTCGGCGCACTCGACACCTCCGAGGGGCTGCGGCTGCTCGGCGTCGGGGTGTCCGGGCTGGCCGACCACACCCAGGACGAGCTGCTCACGGTCGACGCCGACCTGTTCACGGCCGCCCGCCGGCGCGCGCAGGTCGAGGTGGAGGTGCCGGATGCGATGGGCGAGCCGTCGGCCACCGTCGAGACGGGCGGGCACGACCCCGCGCCCCCGGTGGACCGGCAGCGCTCCCTGCACGACGACCACCACCCCGAAGCGGCCGGGGCTGCCGACGCCGCGGGCGAGCCCGGGCAGGACCGTCGCCGCCGGCTGCCCGTCTGGCGCCCCGGCCAGGACGTGGTGCACGAGCAGCTCGGGCCCGGCTGGGTGTGGGGCAGCGGCCTTGGTCGGGTGACGGTGCGGTTCGAGGGCCCACGCACCGGTCCGGGGCCGATCAAGACACTGCCGGCCGACGACCCCGAGCTCTCCCCGGGTGATCCGCCGGACTGGACGGGCGCCTGACGTTCCCACTCCGCAACAGCGCGCGGCGGGAACCTCCGCGGCGCCCGGGGCGCTGAGTCGGCAGAGGGTGCCCGGCCCGACCGGCCGCCGGTTTCCGGGTGCGGGGTCGTTCAGGGACAATCCCCATGGCGCCGCAACGGGGAGCAGGGGAGGCTGGAAGGGTGCTCAACGCCGTCAACGACTTCATCACGGGGCTGGCCGGCCAGCCCTGGGTCTACCCGGCATTGTTCGCGCTGTGCGCCATCGACGCCTTCTTCCCACCGCTGCCGAGCGAGTCCGTCCTCGTCAGCCTGGCCGTGCTGTCGGTCAGCGGCTCCCCGAACGTCTGGCTCGTGGGCGCCCTCGCCGCCGCCGGGGCCTTCGTGGGCGACAACATCGCCTACCAGCTGGGAGTGATGGTCGGGGTCGACCGGTTCTGGTGGCAGCGCCGCGGCCGGGTGCAGCGCGCGACGGTGTGGGCACGCACGCAGCTGAAGAAGCGCGGCGCCGTGCTCATCATCTCCGCGCGGTACATCCCGGTCGGTCGGGTGGCGGTGAACATCACGGCCGGCGCCACCGGCTACCCGCGCCGCAAGTTCATGTTGTTCGACGCCATCGCCGGGTGCGCCTGGGCGGCATGGTCCGTCGCCGTCGGCCGGCTCGCCGGTCACTGGGTGGAGAACAACCCCCTGCTGGGCGCCGTCATCGCCATCGCCATCGCCGTGGTCGTCGGCATCCTCGTCGACCACCTGGTGCGCCGGTTCGCCTCGGGCGCGGACGAGGCCGAGGTGCCGACCCCGGACGCGGAGCCCGGACAGCACACCACGGACGGTGACGGACCGCATGCCCCCACGTCGGTGGGCAAGGACACGGCGCGCGGCGACTGACCGGCATACCGGCTGGTGGCGCGGGCTCGCGCGGGCGAGCACACGGCATACCCTGCAAGGGTGGGGAAGCTGCCCTCCGACTTCGACCCCCAGCGCCAACGGCAGGAGCGCTGGTACCTGGTCCTGATGCTCACCTGCATCGCCCTGCTCGCCATCGCGTGGTTCGGTGTGCGGCTGTGGTCCACCGCGGCGGCGATCGGCCTCAGCTGCTTCGCGGCGCTGTTGCCCGGGGTGGCGGTCGTCGTCGCCAACCGCGGCTTCCGCAAGTAGCCCTCCCCCGCGGTATGCCGCGCACGCACCACCGCGGGCTACTCCCGCAGGAGCACCGGGGACCGGGACGTACTCCCCCGCGGGTAGCCCGAAACGCACCGGGCGGAGGACGACGTGTGCGGCGCCACGGCCGCATGCTCGACAGCGTCGATCCACCACGGACCGGCACCTGTTCGGCACCGGAAGGGACCACCACCATGCTCACCGGCGACTTCACCGTCACCACCACCCGCGACCCGGAGCGGGTCCGGGCCTATCTCACCGACTTCACCCACCAGGCCGACTGGCGCGACGACGTCATCGACTCCGTCCTCGACAGCGGCCAGCGCGGCGCGGACGGCGCGGTGTACCGCCAGCAGGTGCACCAGGGACCGGGCACGGCCACCCGCCGGTTGCACGTCACCGTCCGCGACCGGGGTGATCACGTGGAGTGGGCCACGCTCGACGACGCGCCGGTCACGGCGGCCGGCCGCTACGAGCTGGCCACGGACGACGGCGGCACCACGACGGTGCACTGCACCACCGACCTCACCTTCCACGGGGCCGGGCATGCCCTGCGTCCGGTCGTCAGCCGCACGCTGCGGCAGCGGATGGACGACTACGCCCGCGCGCTCACCGCACAGCTCGACCGGCTCTGAGCGGGCCGGCCGGCTCTGAGCGGGCCGGCCGGCTCGGACCGGACCGGGCAGGAGCACATCGTTCGTCGAGCCGAACCCGTCACGCCGCCCCGGCCACCCCGTGCCGGTCACCCCACGGCTGCTCGCGCAGGTACTGCCCGAAGGTGATCGTCCCGTTCGCGTGCTCGGGCGTGAGGTTCGAGCCGTGCCGCAGCTGCCGCCCGACGCGGCCGGGGACCGGCAGCGCGACCACCCGCCGGGCCAGGCCCAGGGCGTGCAGGTAGGTCTGCGCGAGCTCGTCCACCGGCTGGACCTCCGGTCCGCCGAGGTCGTCGACGCGGCCGGCCGGCTCACCGCGGGCGAGGTCGACGAGGCGGATCGCGACGTCCCGGACGCTGACCGGCTGGAACCGCACGCCCCTGGGCAGGACCAGGACCGGCAGGCGCCGCTGCGCCCGGAACATGCCCGCCACCAGGTAGTGGAACTGCGTCGCCCGCAACGTCGTCCACGGCAGGCCGCTCTCCGCGACCACCTGTTCGCACGCCACCTTGGTGCG
>NZ_DASSTI010000036.1:0-4555 GCF_035708005.1 Segeticoccus sp.
CGTGAAGGGGATCGTGGTATTGGCGGCCCTTTGTCCCTGTTCGGGGCTGACCATGGCCACGCAGGATGGGCACCATGAACGACAGCCAGCGGACTGAGCAGACGAGCCGGGCCCGGGCCGACCGGAAGCCCGCCGAGGTGCATCCGACCAAGGCAGAAGTGCAGGAGCTGGACGTGGCCCGGTGCTGGGTCTACCTGCGACAGGCCAACGTGGGACGGTTGGCCGTCGTCGTCGAGCGGCGCCCGGACATCTTCCCGGTGAACTACGTGGTCGACCACGGCACGGTGGTGTTCCGCACCGCATCGGGCAGCAAGTTGGCCTCGGCCGAGGGGCAACCGGTGGCCTTCGAGACCGACGGATGGGACGAGGCGTCGGGCCTGACCTGGAGCGTGGTGGTGCGGGGCCGAGCCGAGAAGGCCCGCGAACCGTATGAGGTTCTCCAGGCGATGGGGTTGCCGCTGACGCCGTGGCACCCCGGCGCCAAGCCGTGGTTCGTGCGGATCGAGCCGGACACGATCACCGGCCGGGAGTTCACCCGCGTCCGGTGAGGCCAGCCCAGCCGTGGCCCAGCCCGACGCTGCCCAACGCCTCCTTCGATGGTGAAGCCGCCCGGCACCGACCGAGCGTGCGTCGCCGTGGATGGCGCGGGGTGAGGTGCGCGGGGCGCGTGGGCCGGGACAACGATCGTGGTGAGTCCTAGACTGCGGGAATGCACCCTCGAAGTGGTGCCACCGGTCCTGCGGCGGCCACGGCGGGCGAGATCATGAGCGCCCGGGTGGTCGTGATCTCGTCGGACACGCCGCTGGGCGAGGTCGCGGAGGTGTTGCGCACCAACCAGATCAGTGGCGCCCCCGTCGTCGGCCCTGACGGTGCGCTGCTCGGGCTGGTCAGTGAGTACGACCTGCTGGCGAAGTCCGGGAAGAGTGCCGCGGACGTCATGAGCACAAGTGTCATCAGCGTCAGTCCCGACACCCCCGTCGCGGATGTGCGGCACATGTTGGTGGGCCGCCGGATTCGGCGGGTTCCGGTCGTCGCGGGAGGCGAGGTGGTGGGTATCGTCAGCCGTGGTGACGTCATCGCGTTGATGGCGACCGAATGGGCGTGTCAAGTCTGCGGCGAGGCGGTCCGCGGGGATCACGCCCCGACCAGTTGTCCCCGATGTCACGCCGCGAGTGACCAGTTCGCCCTCGTGGAGCAGTCGCCCGGACCCTGAGCGGCCGAGCTACGGGCAGGCGTTCGGACTGTGGTCGGTATAGGCGGAGGGAGAGGGGCGATGACCAGCACCACGGAGGATCGGCCAGAGTCCGGTGCGGCCGATCGGAACTTCGGCACCGAGCCCCCAGAGCGGCTGCGCGACTACTACCGGCAGATGACGCTGATCCGCGCCTTCGAGCTGCGGGCCAGCGAGATGTACCGCCGCGCCAAGGTCGGTGGCTACTGTCACCTCAACTTGGGCGAGGAGGCCACTGTCGTCGGCCTGATGGCGGCTCTTGAGGCCCGGGACTACCTGTTCACCACCTACCGGGAGCACGGGTACGCCCTGTGCCGCGGGATCGGACCGGGACCGGTGATGGCCGAGCTGTTCGGCAAGGCGACCGGAGTCTCCGGGGGTCGCGGCGGCTCGATGCACCTGTTCGACCTCAAGGCCCGGCTCCTGGGCGGTTACGGCATCGTCGGCGGGCAGATCCCCCCCGCCACGGGAGCCGCCCTGGCGCTGACCTACCGAGGCGAGCCGGGCCCGGACGCTGAGGCGGTGATGTGCCTGCTCGGCGACGGCACCACCAACATCGGGTCCTTCCACGAATCCCTCAACCTGGCCGCCATCTGGCACCTGCCGATCGTCTACGTCATCGTCAACAACCGCTTGGGTATGGGCACCACGGTCGAGCGGGCGGCCGCCGAACCGGAGCTGTACAAGCGGGGCTGCTCCTACCGGATTCCCGGTGAGCGGGTCGACGGAGACGACGTGCTGGCCGTCCGCGATGCGGCCCGTGCCGCCTTGACCCGGGCCCGGACCGAGCGCCGGCCCGGGCTGCTGGAGGCGATGAGCTACCGACTGCGCGGCCACTCGGTCGTGGACCCCGCGACATACCGCTCCAAGGAGGAGACCGCCCGACTGCGCACGTTGGACCCGCTGCCGGCGTTCCGGTCCCGCCTCATCGACGCCGGCCTGCTCGATGAGGCCGCCGCGGCTGCGATCGAGGAGTCCACCGAGCAGCAGGTGTCCGAGGCGGTCGCCTTCGCCGACGACAGCCCCGACCCGAAGGTCGAGGACCTGTTCCGGCACGTCTACGCGACGCCGGTCCCGAACACCTCGACCCGCCTGCCCGCCGACCCCGTCGTCACCGAGACCGGCACCGCGCAGGAGGGGATCGCG
Source organism: Segeticoccus sp. (assembly GCF_035708005.1). Classification (NCBI taxonomy): domain Bacteria; kingdom Bacillati; phylum Actinomycetota; class Actinomycetes; order Micrococcales; family Intrasporangiaceae; genus Segeticoccus; species Segeticoccus sp. The sequence continues at coordinate 2,378 of NZ_DASSTI010000036.1, forward strand.
TGAGCGAGGTGACCTACCGACAGGCGCTGCAGGACACCCTGCGGGCCGAGATGCACCGGGACGACTCGGTCGTGCTGCTCGGGGAGGAGATCGGCGTCTTCGAGGGCTCGTACAAGATCACCGCCGGGCTGCTCACCGAGTTCGGCGAGAAGCGCGTCGTCGACACCCCGATCGCCGAGGAGGGGTTCACCGGCGCGGCGATCGGGATGGCCATGCTCGGTCTACGCCCGGTCGTGGAGATCATGACGATCAACTTCACCCTGCTGGCGATCGACCAGATCGTCAACCACGCGGCGAAGCTGCACGCCATGTTCGGCGGACAGGTCGCCGTGCCGATGGTCATCCGTACCCCCGGGGGCGGTGGCCAGCAGCTCGCGGCCACCCACTCCCAGAACCTCGAGGTCTGGTACGCCCACGTCCCCGGTCTGAAGGTCGTCGCACCGTCCAGCCCAGCGGACGCGAAATCGCTGCTCACTGCTTCCATCCGCGACGACGACCCGGTGTTGTTCCTGGAGAACCTCGCCCTCTACAACACCAAGGGTGAGGTTCCCGACGGCGAGCAGGTCGGGCAGATCGGCCGGGCCACGGTCGCCCGCGAAGGAGCCGACATCACGGTCGTGAGCTACTCGCGGGCCACGCTCATCGCCTTGGAGGTTGCCCGACAACTCCAGACCCAGGGCGTCTCCGTGGAGGTCGTCGACCTGTGCAGCCTGCGGCCGCTGGACCGTGCCACGGTCTGCGCCTCGGTCCGCAAGACCACCCGAGCAGTCATCCTGGAGGACGACTGGCTCAGCTACGGCATCGGCGCCGAGATCGCCGCGACGATTCAGGAGGGCGCCTTCGACCGGCTCGACGCGCCGGTGCGCCGGGTCGCCGCCGCCGAGGTTCCGCTGCCCTACGCCAAACCGCTGGAGAACGCCGCCCTGCCCGACGCGCGGGACCTGACCAAGGTCATCGGCGAGGTCCTCGACGCGACCAGGTTCGCCCGCTAGGAGACGCTCCGATGCCCGAAGTCCTCATGCCCCGCCTGTCGGACACGATGACCGAGGGGGTGCTCTCCCAGTGGCTCATGTCCGAAGGTGAGCAGGTCCACCGCGGCGACATCCTCGCCGAGATCGAGACCGACAAGGCGACGATGGAGCTCGAAGCATACGAAACCGGCACGCTGACCAAGATCCTGGTCGCCGAGGGCACCACGGTGCCCATCGGCGAGCCGCTCGCGATCATCGGCACCCCCGCCGAGGCTGCCGAACCCTCCCAGACACCCCCGCCACCGCCCCCCGCAGAGGCCCCTCCCGACGCCGAGGCGCCGGTCCACTCCGGCACCGAGGCGGGCAGTGCGCCCACCGCAGCCTCCGGGCAGGCGCCCGGCACCCAGCCGGAGCGCGCACGCGGCGGCCAGCTCCGCGCCACCCCGCTGGTGCGGTCCCTCGCCCGGGAGCGCGGCATCGACCTGGCAACGGTGCGCGGCTCCGGGCCGAACGGCCGGATCATCCGCGCCGACCTCGACGCAGTGCTTGCCGACCAGCAGGCCCCCACCCGTCCACCCACCCCCGACGCACCCCCAGCGCCGCCGGCGGCGCCATCTCCAAGGCCTCCCGCAGCCGCTCCTTCACCGGCAGCGGGCGCGGGACCCGACGACGAGACGGTCCCGCTGTCCCAGGTCCGCCGGGTCACGGCGCAGCGCCTGGCCGACAGCGCCGCCGCACCTCACTTCCACGTCACCATGGTCGCCGACGTCACCGCGTTGCTGGACTTCCGGAGGCAGGTCAACGACTCACTCGCCGCGGACGAGGAACGCGTCAGCGTCACCGACCTGCTCGTACGGGCCTGCGCGGTCGTGCTGCGCGCCCACCCCGAGGTCAACGCCGCTTGGGCAGGGGACCACATCGTCCGGCGCGGGCACGTCAACGTCGGTGTCGCGGTCGCTCTCGAGGAGGGACTGATCGTGCCGGTCGTCCGGGACGCCGACCGCATGACCCTGCGCGAGATCGCCGTTCAGGCACATGACCTCGGTGACCGGGCCAGGGCGGGAACCCTCCAGCTCGCCGAGTTCACCGGCGGCACCTTCACCATCAGCAACCTCGGGATGTTCGGTGTCCGCGAGTTCAACGCCGTGATCAACCCGCCGGAGGCGGCGATCCTCGCTGTCGGAGCAGCCGTGCCCACCCCGGTCGT
>NZ_DASSTI010000037.1:0-23728 GCF_035708005.1 Segeticoccus sp.
TCAGCGGTTGAGGAGGGCGCTCGCCGGCAGGCCGCGGATCGAGGCGTCGAGGACCTCGATCGTGTGCGCGGTCGGGATGGTGGTGCCCTTGCGCTCCATCGCCGAGGCCACCTGCATCAGGCAGCCGGGGTTGGCGGCCACGAGCAGGTCGGCGTGGGTGCGCTCGATGTTCGCGGCCTTCTTGTCCCCGAGCTCGCGTGCCGCATCGGGCTGGAGGAGGTTGTAGATCCCCGCCGAGCCGCAACAGATCTCACCGTCGGGCACCTCCCGCACGGACAGCTCCGGTATGCCGTGCAGCAGCTGCCGCGGCTGGCTGCGGACCCGCTGGGCGTGCGCCAGGTGGCAGGCGTCGTGGTAGGCGACCGTGACCGGCAGCGGGTGGCGCTCGGCGACCGCCCCCACCTCGGCGAGGAACTCGGCGACGTCCCACACCTGCTGCGAGAACCGTTGTGCGCGCTCGGCATACGCGGGGTCATCGGCCAGCAGGTCGGCATACTCCTTCATGGACGAACCGCACCCGGCCGAGTTGACGACCACGTGCTCCACGCCGGCCTCCTCGAAGCGGTCGATCAGGGCCCGGGCGAACCGCTGGGCCTCGGCCTCGCGCCCGTTGTGCACCGACAATGCGCCACAGCAGCCCTGCCCCGGCGGAGCGATGACGTCGAAACCCTCGGCCGCCAGGACCCGGACGGTGGCGGCGTTGACACCGGGGAAGAACTCGCGCTGCACGCAGCCGAGCAGGATGCCGACGGTGCCGCGCCCCGTGCCCCGCGCGGCGGTGCGCTCCGGGATGTCGGGAGCGTGCTCGCGGGCCGGTGCCAGCGACTCCATCGCCGCCAGCGTCGGTGAGAGTCGTTGCAGGACACCGGTCCTGCGCAGCAACCGGGACAGCCCACTGGCCTGGTGAAGGCGCAGTGGTCCGCGCAGCAGGCGTAGCCGCTGGGGGTAGGGGAAGAGCGCGAAGATCGCCTCGCGCAGCGCCCGGTCGCGCACGCTGCGAGGGTGGCGTCGCTCGACCTGGGCTCGAGTCGCCTCGATGAGCTTGTCGTACTGCACCCCCGAGGGACAGGCCGTGACGCAGGCCATGCAGCCGAGGCAGGCGTCGAAGTGCTGCACCATGGCCGGGCTCAACGGCTCCCCCTGCAGTCCCTGTCCCATGAGGTAGATGCGACCGCGGGGAGAGTCCATCTCCTCGCCCCACAGGTTGTAGGTCGGGCAGGTGGGCAGGCAGAAGCCGCAGTGCACGCAGTCGTCGATGAGGTCCTGGGACGGCGGGCGGTGGTCGTCGAAGGCCGGTCCCCCGGACGGTGACGAGACGCGCAGCGGTCCGTCCGTGCCGAGGGTGCCGGCCGTCGAGGTCACCGGCGTCGTCGCCGATCCGGACGTGTCCATCAGATGCCTCCCACGAATCTGCCCGGGGCCAGACGCGATTCAGGGTCGAACCGCTCCTTCACCCTACGCATCAGGCCCAGCGCGGGAACGGGCCCCCAGACGTCCACCGCCTGCTTCACCGGCGGCGCCGCGTCGCGCACCACCACCGTGCCGCCGAAGGAGTGCGCCCGTTCGCGCAGGGCGGCGACAGCGGCTGCCACGGTCTCCGGCGGGGTGTCCGCACCGATCCCGGCGAGCACCGAGCCCACGGCGACGCTGCCGCGCAGGTGGATCGGGACCGCGGCGCGCTGTTCTGCGTCGACGACGGCGTTGAGCAGCTGGGCCAGCCGCCCGATCTCGTGGGTCACCCGCAGGTGGGTGTCGCCGGGCCCGAACGGTTCGTTCCCCCACCAGTCCGGCGCCGCCTCGTGCGCGGAGGCCTGACCGCCGAGCAGGTCGAGCACCTGCCGGACCCGCTGGGCGACACCGGGGGCGACGCCCTCCAGGAGCACCGCGAGCGTCGCCTCGCCGTCGGCCGGACGGTCGAGCTCCACGGCGGCGGGGACGCTCTGGGAGTGCACGAGGGCCTGGACCTTCGTCTGGGCGTCGGCGGCCCCGGAGACCGGGACGGTGACCCAGGCCTGCGCCTCGGGCAGCGGGTGCAGCCGGAAGGCGACCTGCGTGAGCACGGCGAGGGTGCCGAGCGACCCGGTGAGCAGCTTGCCGACGTCGTAGCCGGCGACGTTCTTGACCACCTTGCCACCGGAGTGGGCGATGGTGCCGTCGGCGAGCACGAACCGGGCGCCGATGAGCAGGTCCCGCACCGCGCCGACCCCCAGGCGCAGCGGCCCGGTCACCGCCGTCGCGGCGGTCCCGCCCACGGTGCCGTCGTGGGGCGGGTCCACCGTGAGCCGCTGCCCGGCTCCGAGGACGTCCTCGCGCAGCGTGCTCAGTCGGCGCCCGGCGCCCACCACCGCGACGAAGTCGCCGACGGCGTGCTCCGCCAGGGCATCCATGCGGGAGGTGTCGAGGAGCACGTCGAGCCGAGCGGGCGGCATACCCCAGGTGAGCTTGCTTCCGCTGCCCCGCACCACGACCGCGAGGTCCTCCTCGGCGCACGCCCGCAGCACGGCGGCCGTCTCCTGCTCACTGCCCGGGCTGGCCACCCAACGAGCCGGTATGCCGTCCACGACGTCCCGCTCGCACCCGTCGGTCGCGTGGCCGCCGGTGGCATCGAGGAGTCGTTCGAGGGTGTCGGCCATCAGAAGACCTCGGCGATGCCGGACTCGACGAGCGGGTGCACGCCCTTGTGCTTGCCAGGCACCTCTCCGCACAGGCGCGGCGTGGGAAACACCTTGCCCGGGTTGGAGATCGAGGCAGGATCGAACGCGCAGCGCACGAGCTGCATCGTGTCGAGGTCGTCGTCGGTGAACATGCGCGGCATGAACTTCGCCTTGTCCGACCCGACCCCGTGCTCACCGGTGATCGAGCCGCCGTGCCGGATGCACATGTCGAGGATGGCGCCGGACATCTCCTCGGCGCGCTCGGCCTCCCCGGGCACCGCGTCGTCGAACAGCACCAGCGGGTGCAGGTTTCCGTCGCCGGCGTGGAAGACGTTGGCCACCCGCACGCCCTTGTCCGCGCTCACCCGCGCGATGTCGCGCAGCACCTCCGACAGCGCGGCACGCGGGATCACGCCGTCCTGGACGATGTAGTCGGGGCTGATCCGGCCCACGGCGGCGAATGCGGACTTGCGCCCCTTCCAGAACAGCGCCCGCTCGACGTCGTCGGCGGCGATGCGGATCTCGGAGGCGTCGTGCGCCCGGCAGAAGTGCTCGACCTGATCGAACTGGTGCGCCACCTCGGCCCCCGGACCGTCCAGCTCGACGATCAGCACGGCGCCTGCGCCTTCGGGGTAGCCGCACTGGACCGCGGCCTCGGCCGCCTCGATCGCCAGCGCATCCATCATCTCGATCGCGGCCGGCACGACCCCGGCGCCGATGATCGCCGACACGGCAGCACCGGCCCGGTCGGTGTCCGGGAAGCCGGCGAGCAGGGTCTGCACGGCCTCGGGGGAACGCGTCAGTCGCACCGTGACCTGGGTGGCGATGCCGAGCGTGCCCTCCGAGCCCACGAGCGCGCCGAGCAGGTCATAGCCAGGGGCGTCGGGCGCCTTCCCGCCGACGGTCACGACGTCACCCTCCGGGGTGACCAGCTCCAGACCGGTGACGTGGTTGGTCGTGAAGCCGTACTTCAGGCAGTGCGCCCCACCGGAGTTCTCCGCGACGTTGCCACCGATCGAGCAGACCTGCTGGCTGGAGGGATCGGGCGCGTAGTAGTAGCCGTCCGGCTGGGTCGCCCGGGACAGCCGCAGGTTGATCACGCCGGGCTCGACGACCGCACGCTGGCTCTCCACGTCGATCTCGAGGATGTCGCGCATCCGCGCGGTGACGATCAGGACGCCCTCGGCGTGGGGCAGGGCACCGCCGGACAGACCGGTCCCCGAGCCGCGGGCGACGAACGGCACCTCCGCGTCGGCGCAGGCCCGCACGCAGGCCGCCACCTGCTCGGTGGTCTCGGGCAGCACCACGAGGGCGGGCGTGACCTTGTAGTGCGCCAGTCCGTCGCACTCGTAGGTTCGCAGGCGCTGCGGGTCGGTGATGATGCCGTCGGCGCCCAGCACCGGCTCGAGCCGCCGGGCCAGCTCGCTGATCTCCACGGCGCTCAGGGCATGCGGGCGTAGGCCGGCAAGGTCAGGAACTCCGCGAAGTCGTCCGCCACGGCGACGTCGAGGAAGGTGGCGCGCGCGTCGGCATACTCCTTCGGGTCGCCGGGCAGCTTGGCGATCTCCTCCTCGACGAGGCGGTCCACGAGCTCGGTGGTGACCTTCTCACCCGAGTCGAGCTCGACGTCGTTGTGCAGCCACTGCCACACCTGGGAGCGGGAGATCTCTGCGGTGGCCGCGTCCTCCATGAGGTTGAAGATGCCGACGGCTCCTTGGCCACGCAGCCAGGAGGCGAGGTACTGGATGCCGACGCTGATGTTGTTGCGCAGCCCGGCCTCGGTGACCTTGCCCGGCGTCTCCGCGACGCTGAGCAGCTGCTCGGCGGTGACGTGGACGTCCTCGCGCTTGCGGTCGATCTGGTGGGGCTTCTCGCCGAGGACCTTGTCGAACTCCTCCCGACAGATCGGGACGAGGTCGGGGTGGGCGACCCAGGAGCCGTCGAAGCCGTCGGTGGCCTCGCGACGCTTGTCGTCCCGGACCTTCTCGAAGGCGGTGGCGTTGACCTCGGCGTCCTTGCGGCTGGGGATGAACGCGGCCATGCCGCCGATGGCGTGGGCGCCACGGCGGTGGCAGGTGCTCACGAGCAGCTCGGTGTAGGCCCGCATGAACGGGACCGTCATGGTGACGTCGGCCCGGTCCGGCAGCATGAAGTCCCGTCCGCGGGTGCGGAACTTCTTGATGACGCTGAAGATGTAGTCCCAGCGGCCGGCGTTGAGCCCGGCGGAGTGGTCGCGCAGCTCGTAGAGGATCTCCTCCATCTCGAACGCGGCCGGGTAGGTCTCGATCAGGCAGGTCGCCCGGATGGTGCCCTGCGGCAGGCCGAGGTGGTCCTGGGCCCGGACGAACACGTCGTTCCACAGCCGCGCCTCGAGGTGGGACTCCATCTTGGGCAGGTAGAAGTAGGGGCCCTTGCCGGCGTCGAGCTGGCGCTGGCCACAGTGGAAGAGGTAGAGCCCGAAGTCGACGAGGCTTCCGGACATCGGCTGGCCGTCGACGAGGATGTGCTTCTCCGGCAGGTGCCAGCCGCGGGGCCGCGCGACGATCGTGGCGAGTTCCGCGGCCGGCTTGAGGGCATAGGACTTGCCCTCGGCGCTGGTGAAGTCGATCGTGCGGTCGAGGGCGTTGCGCAGGTTGAGCTGGCCGTCGATCACGTTGCGCCACAGGGGTGTGTTGGCGTCCTCGAAGTCCGCGAGCCACACCTTCGCCCCCGAGTTGAGGGCGTTGATCGTCATCTTCTGGTCGGTGGGGCCGGTGATCTCGACCCTGCGGTCGACGAGGCCGAGGGCCGGATCGGCGACCTGCCACTCCCCCTCCCGGACCTGCTTCGTCTCATCGAGGAAGCGGAGCATCTCGCCCTTGGTCAGCCGCTCGTAGCGCTCCTCCCGCGCGCGGAGCAGCTCCTGCCGGCGGGACTCGAAGCTCCGGTGCAGGTCGGCGAGGAGCTCCAGTGCTTGGGAGGTGAGGATCTCCCGGTCGTTCTCGGTCTGCTCGACGGTGATCTCGACACCGGTGGGCTCCGTCATGGGTGATCCTCCATTGATTCCGTATCGCGAAAGGATGCTCTTGCTTCGTGGTCAACCGTAGGGTTCGGGCACCGGCCGGTCAACGGCGGCCCCGCCCTCGGCCGGGTCGGGCGACGCGCCGGTCGCCCGCCGGGGCGGCGGCCACCGCTCGGCCAGGACGAGACGCACTGCCAGCCCCACGATGCCGAACAGGCCGACGCCGGCGGCGACGACGAACCCCACGGCCATGAACGCCAGCAGGGGCAGGGCCGCGTGCACCAGCGCCCACAGCCCGACGAAGAAGGCCGCCAGCACGCCGAGCCCACCGAGGACGACGCACCACGCGTCCCGGACCTGCGGGTCCCTGACCTGCGCGTCCCGGGGCGGGGCAGGCACTGCCGCCTCGGGATGGAGGACCTGTCCGAAGTACTCGGCTGCCGCGGCGGGATCCTCCGCGGCGAACTGGTTCCAGCTCGCCAGCCAGCCCGCCTCGGTCAGCGGGAAGCGCCGGGCATACCGGCGGGTGAAGGGACCGGTCGCAGCCAGGAAGTAGAAGCTGGTCCCGTGCGGTGCCACCTTCATCCCCAGCACCCGCCGGGCACCCGACTTGACCGGCACGTCGCCGCTGGCTCCGGGACGTGGGCGCACCTGCGGCGGCGCCTGATCGGCCGCTCCGCGACCGGGTTCGACCTGCCCAGCGCCAGCCACGTCATCGGCCATGACGGCCCCTTCCCCAGTGCCTGACGGCACGCTACTCCTCGGGGCGCACGCTGGCACCGGACCGGCTAGCGGGCCAACAGGTCGGCCAGCTGGCGGGCGTTGACCTGGGCGTAGTCGCGGTAGCAGTTGTTGAGCAGGACATGGGTCTGCTCGGCCTGCTGGGCGACCTCGGAGACCGTGGGCGCCCACTCCTGCAGCTCCTCCTCGGTATAGCGGTAGCCGAACCGCTCGTAGATGTCCTTGCTGTTCCACCGGTCGCTGTGGCCGTGGAAGCGGATGACCGCCAGCTCCCGGCTCGTGGCGGCCACGATCGGTGGGACCGAGGGGGGGAAGCCTTGGGGCATGTCCACGGACACGTACGGGACGGCATACGAGCGGAGGAAGTCCAGCGTGTGCGCGGCGTTGCGTTCCGACATCCAGGTCGCGTTGCGGAACTCGACACAGATCCGGTAGGGGGCGCAGCGTTCCTTGCACTGCAGGAGGTACTCGCGGGGGCGGGTGCCGATCGGGAACCACTGGGGGAACTGGAAGAGCACCGCCCCCAGCCGGCCGGTCTCGTGGAGCGGGCCGAGCGCGGTCAGGAAGCGCGTCCACACCTCGTCCACGACGTCGGTCGGCAGGTCCTTGAGGTAGACGTGGCGCTTGTCGGTCTGCGGCCGCAGGTCCTTGTAGAGCGCGGCGACCCGGGTCGGGTGCTCGGTCAGCAGGGAGAAGGCCTTGACGTTGAACGTGAAGCCCTCAGGCGTCCGCTCCGCCCACAGCCGAGCCGTGTCCTCACTGGGTGGGTGGTAGTAGGTGGAGTCGACCTCCACGAGGGGGAACTGGTGGGCGTAGTAGTCGAGCCGGGCCTCGGCGCTCGTCACCTCGGGTGGGTACCAGCCGGAGGCGAGCAGGGTCTTGTCCGTCCACGACGCGGTGCCGACCTTGATCCGTCCCATTCCCGTCCTAACTGTCGCCGCCCTGCCCCGTCTGCACCTGGGCGTGGTTGAGCAGCGAGACGATGAGCACCCCGCCGACGATGTTGCCGGCGGTGGCGGTGGCCAGCCAGGCGATGTAGCCGCCGGGGCTGACCTGCCCGCTCAGCGCGGCGGCGAGGATGTAGCCGCTGGAGGCCACGCAGTGGGCCAGGTGCAGCAGGCCGACCGGGAAGGTCATCAGCCAGATGACGAGGATCTGCCCGATGGTGCGCTGGGCGCTGCTGACCAGCCACGCCATCATCGCCACCAGCCAGCCGCCCAGGATCGCGCTGGTGAACACGTGCACGGTGCCCGGTGCCGTCGCCTGGGTGCCCAGGCGGACGAGCCCCGCGACGGCGTCGGCGTGCAGCGGCTGTGCCTTGGTGACCAGCGCGGCGAAGGCGAGGGACCCCACGACGTTGGTGCCGAGCACGACCGCCCACAGCCGCAGGGTGGCGAGCAGGTGGTTGCGTTCGGTGAGCACGAGCACGACCGGGAACAGGGTGTTTTCGGTGAAGAGCTGCGCCCTGCCGATCACCACGGCGATGAACCCGAGCGGGTAGAAGAGCAGGCCGATGAACTCGCCGGCCTCCCCCGTCAGGATCGCCCGGGTGCCCGCCACGCCGAGCCCGGTGAGGCCCATGAGGAACCCCGCTCCCAGGCCCGAGAACGCCAGCGCCCCGATCGGCCGGTCCAGCTCCGAGCGCCCGTTGGCCACCACCTCCTGGTGGATCTCGTGCGCGCTCAACCGCTGGACCTCGGCCATGGCACGTGCCCCTTCTGTGGTGGACCATGGAGGGGTACCCACCCGGCGCGGGCTCTACGCTCCGCACCGCAGCCAGTGGCAAGGAGCGCCCTGATGACCGATCCGCTGACTGCCCTCACCCGCGCCGGTGTGTCCCTCTGGCTCGACGACCTGAGCCGCGAACGGCTGTCCTCGGGCACGCTCGCCGACCTCGTCGCCCACCAGCACGTCTCCGGGGTCACCACCAACCCCTCGATCTTCGCCAAGGCGATCGGCACCAGCGCGGCCTACGAGGAGCAGCTGCGTGACCTGGCCGTGCGCGGCGTCGACGTCGCGGAGGCCTTGCGCTCCCTGACGACGTATGACGTGCGCTGGGCCTGCGATGTCCTGCGGCCGGTCCACGACGCCACCGAGGGGCTCGACGGGCGGGTCTCCATCGAGGTGGATCCCCGGCTGGCGCACGACACGGCCGCGACGATCGCGGAGGCTCGGGCCCTGTGGTGGGCCGTCGACCGGCCGAACCTGTTCATCAAGATCCCCGCGGCGCGGCAGGGCCTGCCCGCGATCGCCGCCTGCCTCGGTGAGGGGATCAGCATCAACGTCACGCTGATCTTCTCGCTGTCCCGCTACGAGCAGGTGCAGGACGCCTTCCTCGACGGGCTGGAGCTCGCCCGGCAGCGGGGCCTCGACCTGGGCCGGATCCGGTCGGTCGCCTCGTTCTTCGTCTCCCGGGTGGACACCGAGGTCGACGCCCGGCTCGACAAGCTGGGCACGCCAGCGGCCCGGGCGCTACGGGGGCGAGCGGCCATCGCCAACGCCCGGCTCGCCTACTGGATCTATGAGCAGCTGCTCGCCGGCGACCGGTGGAAGTCCATGCGCGCCGCCGGCGCCCACCCCCAGCGGCCGCTGTGGGCGTCGACCTCCACGAAGGACCCGGCCTATCCGGACACGCAGTACGTCACCGAGCTCGTCGCGCCACAGGTGGTCAACACGATGCCCGAGGCGACCCTGCGGGCCGTCGCGGACCACGGTGTCGTGCCGACGGATTCGGTCCGCGGCCGCTACCACGACGCCCGCGAGGTGCTGGACCGCCTGGGTCAGGTCGGCGTCGACTACGACGACGTCGTGCAGCAGCTGGAAGACGAGGGCCTGAGCAAGTTCGACGCCGCCTGGGACCAGCTCGCCGACCGGCTGCGCGACGCCCTGAGCCACCGAGGCCCCGCCGGCGGGACCGGCGGGGCCTGGTGACAGCCGTCCTCAGCAGACCTCAGTGGCCGACGGCGTCGAGCTCCAGCTCGTCCACGCCCTGCGCGCGGGTCGGGTAGATCATCGTCTCGGGCGGGTCGGACCGCCGCTTCGCCCACGGGTAGAAGATCACCGCGGTCACGACGAGGCCGACCAGCCACGAGATGTCGGCGCCGCCGAGGGCCTTGGTGATCGGCCCGGTGTAGAGGCTCTGCGCCAGGAACGGGATCTGCACCACGACACCGACGCCGTAGGACACCAGGGCCACGACGTTCCACCGGCCGTAGCGGGCGTCCGGGTCGTACAGCGCCGGGATGTCCACCCGCTCCTTCGAGACCAGGTAGTAGTCGACGAGGTTGATGGCGCTCCAGGGGGTGAACACCATGAGCAGCGTCAGCACGAAGTTCTTGAAGTTGCTCAGGAAGTTGTCCGTCGCGAGCAGCGCGATGAGGACCGACAACAGGATGAAGACGCCGATGTAGATCGCCCGCGCGACCGGGGCGATGCGGTCGCGGCGGGTGAACGCCGAGGTGGTCGTCAGCACCGACATGAAGCCGCCGTAGGCGTTGAGGGTGTTGACCGTCAGCTTGCCGACGAGGATCACGAGGTAGATGACCACGGCGAGCAGACCACCACCGGCGAGCTTGCCCATGAAGCCGACCTGGTCGTCCAGGAAGGTGCTGCCCTTGGACAGCGGGATCGAGGCCACGAGGGCACCGATGGTCATCGACCACTGCGAGCCGATCACGCTGCCGGCGAAGGTGGACCCGAACGTCGTCTTCTCCGAGGTCGAGCGCGGCAGGTAGCGCGAGTAGTCGGCGACGTACGGCCCGTAGGTCAGTTGCCAGCCCGCACCGAGCGAGATCGCCAGCAGGAAGGTGACGGCGTCGAAGGACGTGTCGGCGAACATCGCGCCGACGTCGTGGCTCACCCCGAGGCGGATCGCGATGTAGGTGAAGCCGAGACCACCGAGCACGGTGGCCACTCGGCCGAACCCGTGGATGTAGCGGTATCCCAGGGTGGCCAGGACCGCCGTCAGGACACCGAAGACGACGATGCCGACGCTCGGCGCCTGCACGTGCAGGATCTCGTTGACGGCCTGCCCCGCGAGGACGGTGCCGGTCGCGGCGAAGCCGAGGTACATGATGATGACCAGGACCAGCGGCACCGCGGCGCCCAGCACGCCGAACTGGGCGCGGCTGGAGATCATCTGCGGCAGGCCGAGGCGCGGGCCCTGGGCCGAGTGCAGCGCCATCACGATGCCACCGGCGATGTTGCCGATGAGCAGGCCGATGATCGCCCACAGGGCGTTGGCGCCGAAGACGACGGCCAGGGCGCCGTCGACGATCGCCGTGATCTGCATGTTCGCGCCGAACCAGAGCGTGAACTGGCTCAGCGGGGTGCCGTGCCGTTCCGCGTCCGGCACGACGTCGATGGTGCGCCGTTCGATGCGCAGACCACCCGTGTTTTCGCTCATGAATGGGACTCCTTCAGGGGGCTGGAGCCCATTCGAATCGGCTCACCCCCCTCCGGAGAACACCCCGGAGGCTGATTCTGTCTCGGATACAAGACGTTGGTCCCGGCGGCGGCCGCGCCCACTGGGGGCGGACACCAGCTCGGGGCCCTCCCGGCGCAGCTGGGCGATGCTCGTCACACCGAGCAGCTGCATCGCCCGGCGCAGCTCGCCGGCCAGCAGGTCGATCGCCAGCCGCACCCCGCGCTCGCCGCCGGCGCCGAGCCCGTAGAGGTAGGGCCGCCCGATGAGGCAGCCGCTGGCGCCCAGTGCGAGCGCGATCGCCAGGTCGGTCCCCCGCCGGATGCCCGAGTCGATGAGCACCTCGTAGTCCGGCCCGACCGCCTCGCGGACCGAGGGCAGGACGCGCAGCGGGGCCACCGCCTGGTCCAGCTGACGCCCGCCGTGGTTCGACAGCACGACCGCGTCCACGCCGGCGTCCCGGGCCCGGACCGCGTCGTCCGGTCGCACCAGCCCCTTGACGACCAGGGGCCCGTCCCAGAGCCGCCGGAGCTCTTCGAGGTCGGCCCAGCTGACGGAGGGGTCGAACTGCTTGGCCGCGAACTCCATGACTCCGGAGGGACTCTCGTCGTGTCCGGGGATGTTGGCGAAGGTGATCGGCTCCCCCATCAGCAACCGGGTCCACCAGCCGGGGTGTGCACCCATGTCCAGCAGCGTGCGCGCGGTCAGCTGCGGCGGGATCATGAACCCGTTGCGGTGGTCCCGGGTGCGCAACCCGGTCACCGGCGTGTCCACCGTCAGCATGAGCGCGTGGTAGCCGGCCTCCCGCGCCCGCGCCAGGAGGCTGCACACCAGGTCGCGGTCGCGCCAGACGTAGAGCTGGAACCACAGCGACGCACCCGGGGCCACCGCGGCGACCTCCTCGATGCTCACCGTGGACATCGTCGAGAGGGTGTAGGGGACGCCGGCCGCCGCCGCGGCCCGCGCGACGGCGCGCTCACCGTCGGTGTGCATCATCCGCGAGTAGCCCGTCGGCCCCAGGGCGAAGGGCAGCGACGAGGGGGAACCCAGCAGCGCCGCGCTGGTGTCGGCGCGCGTCACGTCGCGCAGCGGCGCCGGGTGCAGCTCGCACTCCCGGTATGCCGCACGGTTGGCTTCCAGCGTGACCTCGCCGTCCGCCGCGCCGTCGACGTAGCCCCGCACCCCGGCCGGCCAGTGCCGGTGGGCCGCCGCCTGCAGGTCCTCGATCGTCACGCAGTGGCCCAGCGCGCGGGACACCGGGTCCAGCGCCGGCCGGCGCAGCTGGATGAGGGCACGGACATCGTCGAGCTTCACCACGTCTCCTGTTCGTCAAGGCCTCGGGGCACCGGCACGCTCAGAACCCCTTGCCCGGGTTGAGCAGGCCCTTGGGGTCCAGGGCCCGCTTGATCGCGCGCTGCACCTCCAGGGAGTCGGGCCCGACCTCGAGCTCCAGCCAGCGCCGCTTGAGCGCGCCCACCCCGTGCTCGCCGGTCAGCGTGCCGTCCAGGTCCAGGGCGGTGCGGAACACCTCGTCGGCGGCCGCCCAGACCTCCGGTGGCGCCTCCCCGTCCGGTCGCGCGTCGAAGACGAACGTGGGGTGCAGGTTGCCGTCGCCGGCATGGGCAACGGTCAGGATCGTCACGCCGTGCGCGGCGCCGATTCCCTCGATCGCCTCGATCATCTGCGGCAGCCGCGAGCGGGGGACGCCGACGTCCTCCACCAGGCACTGCCCGAGCTGCTCGGCCGCCGGGTAGGCCAGCCGCCGCACCTCCAGCAGCTGCGCCGCCTCGGTCCGGTCGCTGGACACCGCGACGACGTCGGCCCCGGCGCCCTCGAACGCCGCCTCGACCCGCAGCGCACGTTCCTTGGCGTCGACGGAGTCGACCTGCGCGATGAGCATCGCCTCAGTTCCGTCGTCCAGGCCCAGGTGCTTCCAGTCGTTGATCGCCCGGAGCGTGTTGCGGTCGATGAGCTCGAGCAGGCTGGGCCCGATGCCCTCGCGCACCACGGCGGTGACGGCCTCGGCGGCCCCCCGCAGGGAGGGGAAGCTGGCCACGATGGTCACGGGATCGACCGGTGGCTGCGGCCGCAGCTTCAGCGTCGCGCTGGTGACGATGCCGAGCGCACCCTCCGAGCCGACGAACAGGCTGGTCAGGTCGAGCCCCGCGACTCCCTTGACCGTGCGCCGCCCGGTGTGGATCACCCGTCCGTCGGCCAACACCACCTCGAGCCCCAGGACCGAGTCCCGCGTCACGCCGTACTTCACACACCGCAGGCCGCCGGCGTTGGTCGCCACGTTGCCCCCGATCGTGGAGATCTCGTAGCTGGACGGGTCGGGGGCGTACATCAGCCCGACCTCGACCGCGGCCCGGCCGAGGTCGGCGTTCACGACTCCGGCCTCGACGACGGCGTACTGGTCCTCCGCGCTGATCTCCCGGATCGCGCTCATCCGTGCCAACGACACCACCAGGCACCCGTCGACGGCCGTCGCTCCCCCGGCCAGGCCGGTGCCGGCGCCGCGCGGCACCACCGGCACGTCGTGCGCGTGAGCCCAGGCGAGGGCGGCCGACACATCCTCGACGCTGCTGGCCAGCAGGACGGCGCACGGCCACCCCGGCACCACGAGGTGGGCCTCGTCGCGCCGGTAGCCGTCCATCACGTCGCGGTCGGTCAGCAGGCGGCTGCCGGTGAGCCGGGCGGCCAGCTCCTCGAGGTCGTCGGCGGAGGGGTGGGAGGTCACGCGTCTCCTTCTACAGGTCCAGCACGAGTCGGGGGCAGAGGGCACGCCCCACGCAGATCATCATCGTGTCACCCGCTGCCCGTTCCTCCTCCGACAGCAGGCTGTCCCGGTGGTCCGGTATGCCGTCCACGACCTTGGTCTCGCAGGTCCCGCAGATGCCCTCCCGGCAGGAGTTGATGTGGTCGATGCCATTGGCCTCCAGGGCCTCGAGCACGCTCATGCCCGGCGGAACCGTGACGGTGCGGCCGCTGGCCTCGAGGACGACCTCGAACGCCTGCTCCAGTCCGGGGTCGATCGGGACCTGCGGCTTGGCCGTGAACCGCTCGACGTGCAGCGCCCCGGGCGGCCAGACCCGGCAGCGTTCCTCGACGGCGTCGAGCAGCGGCGCGGGCCCGCAGCAGTAGACGAGGGTGTCCGCGCGGGGCTCGCCGAGCACGGCGTCGAGGTCGAGCAGCCCGTGCTCGTCCTCGGGGTGCACCCGCACGACGTCTCCGTGGCGAGCCAGAGGGTCGAGGAACGCCATGCTGGAACGGGAGCGCCCGCCATACAGCAGGGACCACCGGGCCCCGTCGGCGCTGGCCTGCTCCACCATCGGCAGGATCGGGGTGATCCCGATCCCGCCCGCGATGAACAGGTAGGACGGCGACTCCTCGAGCGCGAAGGTGTTGCGCGGGCCGCGCACGTCGACGAGGTCGCCGGGGCGGACGCGGGTGTGCACGGCCTCCGAGCCGCCGGTGCTCACCGGCTCCCGGAACACCGACACCCGCCAGGTGGACCGGTCGGCGGGCTCGCCGTTGAGGGAGTACTGCCGGGTGAGGGCACCGTTCGGCCCGGGGACGGTCAGGTCGACGTGTGCCCCGGGCCTCCAGGCCGGCAGGTCGCCCCGGTCGGGCTGCTGCAGCGACAGCGACAGGACGCCCTCGGACTCCCAGGTCAGCTGGGTGACGCGCAGCCGCAGCTGCTGCTCCTCGTGCAGGATCGGCATGATGGTGGGTCGGCTCCTCGTCGGGGCGGTCAGGGCACCCAGCTGATGGGTTGCTCCACGGCAGAACGGATTCGGACGACGCCGACGGACGTGGGCTCGGTGCCGACGCGCTCCACGGCGAGCGTCAACGGGTCGTCACCCTCGAGCACCATCGCGTCGAGCGCACCGAGCTCGTGCCGTCCCTCCAGCCGGGCGCGCCCCTGGCCGACCACCAGCACGGTGAGCTCGCGGACGTCCCGCTCCACCGTGGCCGGCGCACCGGCGATCATCACCTCGGTCCTGGCGACCACCCGGGTGGGGTCACAGGTGAGCTGCACGGTGAGCGCGGAGCCGTCGCGGGCCGGCAGTGACACGGCCTGGCGTTCGCTGCCGGGTCCGGGCTCGGCCGAACCGGCGTGGGAGTGGACCAGACGCAGGTCCCACTGCCACACCTCGCGGTTCGGCGTGTCCGGTGAGGCGGCGACCTCCCAGCCGTCCGCGGTCGGGCGGTGGGCGTTGCTGCGCAGGAGCAGCCTCACGACGCCCGGTCGGCCGACGCCGCCTTCGGCCGCGCCGCAACCCCTGGTGCCGCTGAAGCCTCCGCCGCCTCGGCGGCGAGCAGCTTCGACATGAGCCGGCGGGCCTTGGCCACCCCTGCGTCCTGGCCGATCAGCACGTCGGGCAACGACTCCGGGCGGTTCTCCATGCGCTGCTGCTGCAGCGCGAGGGCGTCGGCGTCCTCGTCGAGCACCGCACCGAGGTTGGTGCGCAGCAGGTCGTTGATCGCCTCGTCGCCGACCGAGAAGTTGCGGCAGAAGGCGTAGAAGTACCAGGCGGTGTCCTCGGTCTGCGGCGTGATGGCGTTGAGCACCTCGAGCAGGTGGCCGTCCTCGCGCAGGCCGCCGGGCTCGACGACACCGGCGTGGATCACGTGCAGGCTCGGCAGCTGGAACTCCGTGGTGTGCCAACGGTCCACGCGGGACAGGCCGGTGGCCTTCTCGAACAACGGCGAGGGGTGGCAGTCGGGCATCCACCGGTCGACGCTGACCACGTGGCCGTCGACCTCGACGGTGACGCCATTGACGTAGACGGCCTCGTCACCGATCGAGGACTCGTGCAGGAAGCTCTCGTGGGTCAGGTCGAGCAGGTTGTCGTGGATGAGGTCGGCGCTGGAGGCGAACAGGCGCGTGTGCGTCACCCGGTCCCAGGCCGGGTCGGTCATCCAGTGGGTGTCGGGAACCGGTGTGGTCTCGGCCAGCTCGGCGTCTCCCATCCAGATCCAGACCCAGCGGTGGGACTCCACGACGGGGTACTTGTGCACGACGGCGCGCGGCGGGATCCGGTCCTGCGCGGGGACCTTGACGCAGATGCCTTCGCAGTTGTACTCGAAACCGTGGTAGCCGCACTGGATGTTGTCGCCGATGAGCCGTCCCGCCGACAGCGGGTAGGCACGGTGGGCGCACCGGTCGGCCAGCGCCACCGCGGTGCCGTCCTGCGTGCGGTAGAGCACCACGTCCTCCCCGAGGACGGTGCGCTTGAGCGGCGTCCGGGTGATCTCCTCCGACCAGCCGATGACGTACCAGGCGTTCCTGACGAACATGGGGACTCCTTCGTGTGGCGAGTGCTGAGGTTCAGAGCGCGGCGCGCAACAGGTCGAGGCCGGCACTGGACGGGACGCTGACCCGGACGGTCCCGGGCATGCCCAGGGCGGTGCCCGGCCGGACGGTGACGCCCTGTCGCCAGAGGCGTTCGACCAGCTCGCTCTCGTCGGGTGCCTCGGCCAGGACGAAGTTGGCCTGCGAGGGGACGATGGCGTAGCCGGCCTCCTGCAGTAGCCGCGTCAGCTCGGCGCGGTGCCGCAGGGTGTGGTTCCGGACGGCCTGCGTGTGGCCGGGGTCGCGCAGGGCCGCCAGTGCGGCGGCTTGGGCGGCCGTGCCGACGGAGAACGGGGCGCGGATCTTGCGCAGGGTGGCGATGACCGCGGCGTCAGCGACCAGGTAGCCGACCCGCATGCCGGCCAGCCCGTGGATCTTGGAGAAGGTGCGCAGCACCGCCGCCCGCCCCTCGGCCGCCAACGGCAGGGCCGTCATACCGGCGGGGTCGTCGGCGAAGTCGATGTAGGCCTCGTCGACCACGACGAGCCGGGAGCGGCTCTCGGTGACGAACCGCTCGAGCTCCTGCAGGGGCCGGACGGTCCCGGCCGGGTTGTGCGGGTTGACGACGTAGGCCACGTCCGCGTCGACGCGCGCCATGGTGGCGAGGTCGTGCGCCCAGTCCTTGAGCGGCACCTTGGTCAGTCGCCCGCCCACCACCTGGGTGCTGATCTCGTCGATCCGGTATGCCGGGTCCGCGCAGACCGCGTGCCCCCCGTGGGCGAGGTAGGCCAGCGCCAGCAGGTAGATGAGCTCATCGGAGCCGTTGCCGACGAGGATCTGATCGGCATCCACGTCGTGCAGCACCGCGAGCTCGGACCGCAGCTCGTCGGCGAGCGGGTCCGGGTAGTGGTGCGCGCTACGGGCCGAGCGGGCGACCGCCTCGAGCACGGCACCGCTCGCGCCGAGCGGCGACTCGTTGGAGGCCATCGAGCCCTCCAGCGTCGCGGCGTGCCGCCCCGGGCGGTACGGCTCGATCTGGTCCAGCCACGGTCTTGCGGCCACGGTCATCGCGTTCCCCTTCCGCCCAGCAGTGAGGTGGCGCGCGAGGCGGACTCCTTGACCTCGGCCACGATGGTGTCGAACGGGGCGCCGGTGCCGCGCAGGAAGCTCACGCCGATGGCTCCGCGCGGGCCGGACATGTCGAAGACGGGAGCGGCCACGCAGGTGATGCCGACGGCCGCTTCCCCGTTGTCGGTCGAGAAGCCGTTCGCGCGCACGTGTTCCAGTTCGGCGTTCACCTGGGTGAGCGCCGCGTCGCGGGTGGGGTCGCCCTGTGGGGGCAGGTCCACGTGGGTCGCCGCCACCTCCGGCTCCAGCCAGGCCAGGCAGCTCTTGCCGACGGCGGTGACTCGGGCAGGCAGCCGGGCCCCGATCGAGCTGGCCAGCTGCACCCCGCGGCCGGGCGGGTCCTCCTTGCACAGGTAGACCGCGTCATGCCCCTCCAGCACCGCCCAGTGCGAGGTGATGTTGAGGGTCCGGGTCAGCCGCGCCAGTTCTGGGGCGACAACGCCCACGGTGCCGGTGGCGCGCAGGTGGGCGGCGCCGACCTCGAAGGCCTTGAGCCCGATCGCGTAGCTGGCCGGCTCGTGGACCTGGACGAACCCCTCCTGCACCAGCGACGCGAGGATGCTGTGGGCGGTGCTCTTCGGGATCTGCAGCGCCTCGGTCACCCTCGCGAGCGGCAAGGGCTTCTCGGACTGCGCGAGCAGTTCCAGGATCCGCATGGCGCGGACCACCGATGTACCCATGGTGTGTGCCCCTCCAGTCAGAGGACCTTGCCGAGGAAGGCCTTGGTCCGGTCGTGTTGTGGCCTCGTCAGCACATCACGAGGGTGGCCGGCCTCGACGACGACTCCGCCGTCCATGAAGACGAGGGCGTCGCCGACCTCGCGGGCGAAGCCCATCTCGTGGGTGACCACGATCATCGTCATTCCGTCCTCGGCGAGGCCCCGCATCACGTCGAGCACCTCGCCCACGAGCTCGGGGTCGAGCGCGGAGGTCGGCTCGTCGAAGAGCATCAGCTTGGGCTGCATGGCCAGGGCCCGCGCGATCGCCACGCGCTGCTGCTGGCCGCCCGAGAGCTGGTTGGGGTAGGCATTGCTCTTGTCCCGCAGGCCGACCCGGTCCAGCAGGGCCATCGCCCGCTCGCGCACGACGGCCTTGCCCTCCTTCTTGACGCGGATCGGCGCCTCCATGACGTTCGCCAGGGCCGTCATGTGCGGGAAGAGGTTGAAGCGCTGGAAGACCATGCCGATCTCCTCGCGCTTGCGGGCGATCTCCTTGTCGTGCAGCTCGCGCAGCGCATCCCCGTCGCGGCGATAGCCGACGAGCTCGCCGTCGACGGACAGCTGCCCGCCGTCGACCTTCTCGAGGTGGTTGATGCACCGCAGGAAGGTGGACTTCCCCGAGCCGGAAGGGCCCACGAGGCAGAACACGTCCCGCGGGGCGACCTCGAGGTTGATGCCCTTGAGGACCTCCAGCTTGCCGAAGTGCTTGCGCACGTCGACCGACTGGACCATGGGCGTGGTGGTCGACCGGGGGGTCGGTCGCACGGCCGTTGCGGTCATCGCCAGCCTCCTGCAATGTTGATGAGCAACGTCTTTGCGAGGCTCTGCGAGGACCGCCTGCCCCTGTTCAGCCGCCGCTCCAGGACCTGCTGCCCCAACGTGAACACAGTGGTCAGGATCAGGTACCAGATCGAGGCGGTGAAGAGCAGCTCGATCACCTTGAAGTTGGCGGTGTAGATCTTGTTGGCGGAGAAGAGCAGCTCGCCGTAGGAGATCGTGTAGGCCAGCGCCGAGAACTTCAACAGCGCGATGAACTCGTTGCCGAGCGGAGGCACGATGACGCGCAGCGCCTGCGGCAGCACGATCCGGCGCATCATCGTGCCGTAGCGCATGCCCAGTGCGTGTCCCGCCTCGCGCTGTCCCTCGTCCACCGACAGGATGCCGCCGCGCACGATCTCGGCGATGTAGGCACCCTCGTTCACCCCCAGGCCCAGGAGCGCCGCGACGAACGGCGTCATGAGGTCGTTCATCTTGAACGAGAACAGGCCGGGGACCATGACGTGCTTGAAGATCAGCGCGAGGTTGAACCAGATGAGCAGCTGCACCAGCAGGGGCGTCCCCCGGAACAGCCAGGTGTAGCCGGCGGCGACCGCACGCAGCACCGGATTGTTGGTCTGCCGCATGACGGCCGTGATGACCCCGAGCACCAGCCCCATCACCATGGCCAGCACCGTGAGCTTCAGGGTGTTGGCCACACCGCCGAGGATCGTCGGCTTGGTGAGGTAGGAGAACACCAAGGAGTACTGGATGTCGGCGACGGCGAAGGCGCGGACCAGGATGCCGAGAAGCACCAGCACCACGGCGCCGAGCACCCATGTGCCGTAGTGGCGCACGGGGATGATGCGGGTGGCCGTCCCGGTGTCGGTCGGCGTGGTCGCCCGGCCGGCGGGGGCATCCTCGGTCATCGACATGGTCTGCTCCGGGTTCCGCGACTCACCCACGGAGGTGGTCGGCATGTGCCTCATTCAGCCGTCGCCTTCGAGGCCACCGCGTTCACGCCCGACTTCTTGATGCCGATCTGGCCGAGGTCCCACTTGTCCAGGACCTTCTGGTAGCTGCCGTCCGCGATGATCTCGTTCCACGCCTTGACCATCGTGTCGCGCAGCTCGGTGCTGTCCTTGGGCAGCACCATCCCGAAGAACTGCTTCTCGACCTGGAGGTCGGGCACGAGCTCGAGCTTGCCGTTGGACTCCTTGGCGAACGCCGCGGCGGTCGGGAAGTTCTCGAGCATGGCGGCGGCCTTGTCCTGCTTGACCGCGAGCTGCTCCCCCGCGTTGCCGTCGAAGGTCATCGGCGTGAGCTTGCCCTTGCCCTCGGCCGCGCACTTCTTGGCCTGGGCGTCGAGCCACTGTGCCTGCACACCGCCACGGACCGCGGCGACGTTCTTGCCGCACAGGTCGTCGACCGTCTTGATGCCGTGCGGGTTGCCCTTGGCGACGACGAAGCCCTGCGAGGACTGCAGGTAGTAGACGAAGTCGAAGGACTGCTCGCGTTCGGCGGTGTCGTTGGTGGCGCCGTAGACGAGGTCGTAGCGGCCGGCCTTGAGGGCGCTGAAGAGCGTGTCGAAGCTGGCGTTGTTCCACGTGAAGGACACGCCGAGCTTCTTCTCGAGCAGTGCCGCGAGCTCGGTCTCGAAGCCCTTCAGCGTCTTCCCGTCAGGGGCGTAGTACTCGAACGGCGGGTAGTCGACGGACGAGCCGACCTGGATGGTGCCGGCGTCCTGGATGTCCTTGGGCAGGTCCTTGAACAGCGGCGCCTTGTCGCCGGTGGGCGCGCCCTCACTGGAGGCGTTGGAGCTGCCGCCGCAGGCGCTGAGGGCGAGCATGCCGGCCAGCGGCAGGGCGACGGCGGCGGTGCGCCAGGACAGGGAACGACGAGTGGTCTGGGCGAGACGAGCCATGGCGGTGCTCCCGGGGTGTGGAGGGGACGGGGGTGTGGCGGGTTCGTATCGGTGTGTTCATATATATGAACATTGTCTCTGAATAGGAACACGTTAGAGGCGGCCGAGATGCCGGTCAACGCCTTTCGCGCAATTCGTGTCCGTGTCGTGATGTGTCGTGATGTGTCGTGATCGCCCCGGCAGAGCGGCGAGGCGGGCGTGCCTCGCCAGCAGCTGCACCCGAGGGGTCCGCGTCTGCTCTCCCGCACAATGGGCGGTATGCCGTCCGCCCGCGTCCGTGACCTCGCCGCCGAGCCGACCCTCCGGCTCGTGCAGCACACCTCCACCCCAGAGGGGGACGAGCGGCGGGTCGCCTGGGTGGCGACGACGGAGCTGCCGGACCCGCTGCCGTTCCTGCGCGGCGGTGAGCTCGTGATGACGACCGGGATGCTCGAACGCCGCGACGACGAGTGGGCTGACCTGGCCACGCGCCTTGCCGAACTGCCGGTCGCCGCACTGTGTTTCGGCACCGGGTTGGTCCACGATGAGGTTCCGGAGGCGCTGGTGGGGGCGGCACGGCATACCGGCCTGACGCTGCTGGAGTCGCCGGTCGAGGTGCCCTTCGTGCAGATCAGCCGATGGGTGGCCGACCGTATCTTCGCCGAGCAGTACGCCGCGGTGCAGCAGGGCGCACGGATCCAGGACGAGCTCGTGGCCGACCTGCTCTCCGGGGGTGGGCTCGAAGCCCTCCTGCGCCGCCTGCGCGCCAGCCTGAACGCCGGTGCCGTGTCACTGGTGGAGCCGGATGGTCGGCTGATCGCCCGGCAGCCGCGCCGTGCGGCCCGGAGCCTGCCGTCAGCGGGCACGCCGGCGGCGGGCACGCCGTCGGCGGCGCCCGTGACGGACGGCGCCGACTCGGAGCCGCTCGACCTGCCGGTCCGCCTGGGCGGCACGACGGTTGCCCGGCTGCGCGCCGAGCACCCCGTGGCCGACCTCGGGCTGGCCTCGTTCGCGGTCAACGCACTCGGGCTGGAGCTGGCCCGCCGCCAAGCGGTGCGGACCGGCCGACGCGAGCTGCTCGGCCAGGTCCTGGAGGACATCGTGCTGCGGACCCAGTCCGCCAGCGAGGCGCGACGACGCTTGCAGCTCAACGGGATCGATGCCACAGCCCCACACCGGGTCGTCGTGGCCCGGCTCGACACCACCCCCGACCGGCTACGTCGCATGCCCTGGGCGCTGGACCGACCGTTCGGCGAGGAGCTCGACCCCCAGCCGACTGCTCTGGTGCAGGGGCAGCCGTTCGTGCTGCTCCCGGCGACGGTTGACGCGGACGAGGTGACAGCGGTGCTCGCCCGGCACCTGCAGCCGCTCGACCCTCGGGTCGGTCTGGGCATCAGCCAACCCCGCGAGGGCACGAGCGGGATCCGCGTCGGCTACTTCGAGGCCCGGCACGCAGCTCGTCGCGGCCCCGGCGTGCAGCACGCTGAGCCCCTCACCGCGATGGGGCTGCTGCTCGGCAACCTCGACCAGCCGCTGGGCGACGTCGGACGAAACCTGTTGGCCCCGTTGGCTCGTCACGACGAGGAGCACCGCAGCGACCTGGTGCGGACCCTGCGCTCCTTCCTCGCCCACGACGGCCAGCTCGCCGCCACCGCCCAGGACCTGGTCGTGCACCGGAACACGCTGCGCTACCGGCTGCAGCAGGTCCAGATGCTGACCGGCCTCGACCTCGACCGGCTCACCGACCGGATCGAGCTGTGGTTCGCCCTCGCCGCCGTCGACTGGGAGGCCGCGTCTCCGGAGGCTGCGGACCCGGCGAGCTCGACGGACTCGGGCCGCGGCTCTGGGCGACGCACCGATGTGACGTAGGTCTCGACAGCGTCGGCGGGCTGTGACAGTCTCTGTGACCCAGCCCCAAGGAGGCTGGGAGTGCGCTGATCCTTGGCTGGGGGTCGAACGGGGGTCGGCTGCCGCCCGTTTCGGCGTGCCCGACCGCATCACCCTGGAGGACACGTGAGACGACGCACACCCCGCGTCCTGCTCGGTCTGGCCACCTCGGCGGCAGCCATGACCGCACTGACGATCCCCGCCGTGGCCCAACCGGCGCCACAGGTGGATTCGCCCGACCATCCCGCGACCGGACACCACAAATTGGACGACCGACCGGCCGCACCGATCCAGAAGCAGCGGGCCCTGCAGCGGCGCGCCACCGAGCTCGTCGCACAGGGCAAGGCCACGGTGCAGCACAAGAACGGCGCCGACGTCGTGCGGGTCGCCCCCGGCCAGTGGGTGCAGTACGGCGTGCAGGAGCAGACCGACATCCTGACCTTCCTCGTCGACTTCGGCGACGGGTCGGGATACAGCAGCCCCACCGGCAACACCTGCGCCGCATCCGACGAGGGTGGCCCGGTGCACAACAACATCCCCAAGCCGGACCGAAGCGTCGACAACACCACCTACTGGGTCGACGACTTCAACCGCGAGCACTACCTGGACATGTTCTTCAAGGGACTGCCCAACCAAGGTGGCGAGTCGTTCCGCGACTACTACCAGGAGCAGTCCAGCGGCCGGTTCCTCATCGGCGGTGACGTCAGCGACTGGGTCCGGATCCCCGACCGCGAAGCCTGCTTCGGCGTCAACGAGTACAACGTCGACATGACGGCGTTCACCCAGGAGGCCGCCGACGCGTGGGTGGCCGACCAGAAGGCGCAGGGCAAGAGCGACGCCGACATCAAGGACTACCTGTCCCAGTTCGACCAGTGGGACCGCTACGACTACGACGGTGACGGCAACTACAACGAGCCGGACGGCTACATCGACCACTTCCAGTCCATCCGTGCCGGTGAGGACGAGTCGGCCGGCGCGCCGGAGTGGACGGTGTGGGCGCACCGCTGGTACGTCGGCGCAGCTGGCATCGGCAGCACCGGTCCGGGCAGCAACCCCCTGGGCGGCGTGCAGATCGGCGACACCGGCTACTGGATCGGCGACTACACCACGGAGCCGGAGAACGGCGGTCTCGGCGTCTTCGCCCACGAGTTCGCCCACGACCTCGGCCTGCCCGATGAGTACGACACGGCGGGCGGTGACAACGGCACCGGCTTCTGG